>NZ_CANCWQ010000240.1:0-78 GCF_947381555.1 Limosilactobacillus pulli | reverse complement strand
TTGGAGGATTAGCTCAGTTGGGAGAGCATCTGCCTTACAAGCAGAGGGTCACAGGTTCGAGCCCTGTATCCTCCATTT
>NZ_CANCWQ010000239.1:0-78 GCF_947381555.1 Limosilactobacillus pulli | reverse complement strand
CAGCTCCATCAACCAATAATCAATTGGTCAGTATTATTTATTTGAGTCCAGTGGCTAACTTATTCTTGAAATTTAGGA
>NZ_CANCWQ010000238.1:0-78 GCF_947381555.1 Limosilactobacillus pulli | reverse complement strand
AAAAAAAAAAAAAAAAAAAAAAAAAAAAAAAAAAAAAAAAAAAAAAAAAAAAAAAAAAAAAAAAAAAAAAAAAAAAAA
>NZ_CANCWQ010000237.1:0-78 GCF_947381555.1 Limosilactobacillus pulli | reverse complement strand
GGAGAGTGTCAATAATTTTGTGTACTTTTGAAAATCCTTCTCTGTATGAAATGCTTACTTAAATAAACATGGAATCCA
>NZ_CANCWQ010000236.1:0-78 GCF_947381555.1 Limosilactobacillus pulli | reverse complement strand
GGATCAATACCAGCCAACGCTAATCACGCCAGCGGTTGATCAAAACGCGCCAGTTGATCCAACCAGCGTAGTCACCAA
>NZ_CANCWQ010000235.1:0-78 GCF_947381555.1 Limosilactobacillus pulli | reverse complement strand
CCCCCCCCCCCCCCCCCCCCCCCCCCCCCCCCCCCCCCCCCCCCCCCCCCCCCCCCCCCCCCCCCCCCCCCCCCCCCC
>NZ_CANCWQ010000234.1:0-79 GCF_947381555.1 Limosilactobacillus pulli | reverse complement strand
AAATGGCTCGGTAGCTCAGTTGGTAGAGCAACGGATTGAAGCTCCGTGTGTCGGCGGTTCGATTCCGTCCCGCGCCACT
>NZ_CANCWQ010000233.1:0-79 GCF_947381555.1 Limosilactobacillus pulli | reverse complement strand
CTCCTTTTTTAGTCTACTTTGAGTCTAACCTTGTTAGGCTTTTTTTGTTAAATGTTACGAACTAGCAAATCGCGTATAA
>NZ_CANCWQ010000232.1:0-80 GCF_947381555.1 Limosilactobacillus pulli | reverse complement strand
AATACGTGGAGCGGTGAGATGTACGCCGGCAAAGAAGCGCAGATCAACGGCAAGTGGTACAACTTTACGAGTGATGGATC
>NZ_CANCWQ010000231.1:0-80 GCF_947381555.1 Limosilactobacillus pulli | reverse complement strand
AACACGTGGAGCGGTGAGATGTACGCCGGCAAAGAAGCGCAGATCAACGGCAAGTGGTACAACTTTACGAGTGATGGGTC
>NZ_CANCWQ010000230.1:0-80 GCF_947381555.1 Limosilactobacillus pulli | reverse complement strand
AACACGTGGAGCGGTGAGATGTACGCCGGCAAAGAAGCGCAGATCAACGGCAAGTGGTACAACTTTACGAGTGATGGATC
>NZ_CANCWQ010000229.1:0-80 GCF_947381555.1 Limosilactobacillus pulli | reverse complement strand
AATACGTGGAGCGGTGAGATGTACGCCGGCAAAGAAGCGCAGATCAACGGCAAGTGGTACAACTTTACGAGTGATGGGTC
>NZ_CANCWQ010000228.1:0-82 GCF_947381555.1 Limosilactobacillus pulli | reverse complement strand
ACTCAACTCAACTCAACTCAACTCAACTCAACTCAACTCAACTCAACTCAACTCAACTCAACTCAACTCAACTCAACTCAAC
>NZ_CANCWQ010000227.1:0-83 GCF_947381555.1 Limosilactobacillus pulli | reverse complement strand
GCGATATTAACCGCTTCGCGCTCAACAGTTCCGCGCTTGAGCGGAATATAAGTAGCGTCTAAGAACACGCAAACATACTGTGA
>NZ_CANCWQ010000226.1:0-85 GCF_947381555.1 Limosilactobacillus pulli | reverse complement strand
TCACCAATCAAGACAAGTTGCCAAAGGGGACAACGTATAGTTGGAAGACGAAGCCTAACACTGCTAAGGCTGGGCAAACAGCCAC
>NZ_CANCWQ010000225.1:0-85 GCF_947381555.1 Limosilactobacillus pulli | reverse complement strand
GATCAATACCAGCCAACGCTAATCACGCCAGCGGTTGATCAAAACGCGCCAGTTGATCCAACCAGCGTAGTCACCAACCAAGACA
>NZ_CANCWQ010000224.1:0-86 GCF_947381555.1 Limosilactobacillus pulli | reverse complement strand
TCCAACCATCGTAGTCACCAACCAAGACACTTTGCCAAAGGGGACAACGTATAGTTGGAAGACGAAGCCTAACACTGATAAGGCTG
>NZ_CANCWQ010000223.1:0-86 GCF_947381555.1 Limosilactobacillus pulli | reverse complement strand
ACGTGGAGCGGTGAGATGTACGCCGGCAAAGAAGCGCAGATCAACGGCAAGTGGTACAACTTTACGAGTGATGGGTCGGCAAGCAC
>NZ_CANCWQ010000222.1:0-86 GCF_947381555.1 Limosilactobacillus pulli | reverse complement strand
TCCAACCAGCGTAGTCACCAACCAAGACACTTTGCCAAAGGGGACAACGTATAGTTGGAAGACGAAGCCTAACACTGATAAGGCTG
>NZ_CANCWQ010000221.1:0-86 GCF_947381555.1 Limosilactobacillus pulli | reverse complement strand
TCCAACCAGCGTAGTCACCAACCAAGACACTTTGCCAAAGGGGACAACGTATAGTTGGAAGACGAAGCCTAACACTGCTAAGGCTG
>NZ_CANCWQ010000220.1:0-88 GCF_947381555.1 Limosilactobacillus pulli | reverse complement strand
CCAGCCAACGCTAATCACGCCAGCGGTTGATCAAAACGCGCCAGTTGATCCAACCAGCGTAGTCACCAACCAAGACAAGTTGCCAAAG
>NZ_CANCWQ010000219.1:0-88 GCF_947381555.1 Limosilactobacillus pulli | reverse complement strand
CGAGCCAGAGTTAATCACGCCAGCGGTTGATCAAAACGCGCCAGTTGATCCAACCAGCGTAGTCACCAACCAAGACAAGTTGCCAAAG
>NZ_CANCWQ010000218.1:0-88 GCF_947381555.1 Limosilactobacillus pulli | reverse complement strand
CTTCTTTGCCGGCGTACATCTCACCGCTCCACGTATTAAAGTAGTAGATCTTGCCATTGATCGTCTGCAAGCCATACTGCATCTGACC
>NZ_CANCWQ010000217.1:0-88 GCF_947381555.1 Limosilactobacillus pulli | reverse complement strand
CCAGCCAACGCTAATCACGCCAGCGGTTGATCAAAACGCGCCAGTTGATCCAACCAGCGTAGTCACCAACCAAGACACTTTGCCAAAG
>NZ_CANCWQ010000216.1:0-88 GCF_947381555.1 Limosilactobacillus pulli | reverse complement strand
CGAGCCAGAGTTAATCACGCCAGCGGTTGATCAAAACGCGCCAGTTGATCCAACCAGCGTAGTCACCAACCAAGACACTTTGCCAAAG
>NZ_CANCWQ010000215.1:0-89 GCF_947381555.1 Limosilactobacillus pulli | reverse complement strand
GAAGGCAAACAAGGATCAATACCAGCCAACGCTAATCACGCCAGCGGTTGATCAAAACGCGCCAGTTGATCCAACCAGCGTAGTCACCA
>NZ_CANCWQ010000214.1:0-89 GCF_947381555.1 Limosilactobacillus pulli | reverse complement strand
TTATTCATCGCCGATGGTTTTATTGGGCTCGAAAATGTGATTGCAGAAATTTATCCAACTGCTAAGTTTCAGCGCTGCTTAGTCCATGT
>NZ_CANCWQ010000213.1:0-90 GCF_947381555.1 Limosilactobacillus pulli | reverse complement strand
ACCAAGTTTTGGCTGTTCTCATTAAGCGTGATAAGAGATGAATATTGTTTAGTTTTGAGAGTGCAAGCTCTCAATCCGTTAAGGATTAAG
>NZ_CANCWQ010000212.1:0-90 GCF_947381555.1 Limosilactobacillus pulli | reverse complement strand
CTAATCCCTTTCAGGATTGAGAGCTTGCACTCTCAAAACTAAACAATATTCATCTCTTATCACGCTTAATGAGAACAGCCAAAACTTGGT
>NZ_CANCWQ010000211.1:0-90 GCF_947381555.1 Limosilactobacillus pulli | reverse complement strand
ACCAAGTTTTGGTTGTTCTCATTAAGCGTGATAAGAGATGAATATTGTTTAGTTTTGAGAGTGCAAGCTCTCAATCCGTTAAGGATTAAG
>NZ_CANCWQ010000210.1:0-90 GCF_947381555.1 Limosilactobacillus pulli | reverse complement strand
ACGCGCCAGTTGATCCAACCAGCGTAGTCACCAACCAAGACACTTTGCCAAAGGGGACAACGTATAGTTGGAAGACGAAGCCTAACACTG
>NZ_CANCWQ010000209.1:0-92 GCF_947381555.1 Limosilactobacillus pulli | reverse complement strand
TTGTTTGCCTTCACATTGACCGTAACCGGGACGTCCTCGCTTGACCCATCTGGGTAAGCTACATGCAAAAGACCAGTGGCTGGTTGCCCAGC
>NZ_CANCWQ010000208.1:0-92 GCF_947381555.1 Limosilactobacillus pulli | reverse complement strand
CAGATCAACGGCAAGTGGTACAACTTTACGAGTGATGGGTCGGCAAGCACCGGCTTTACGAAACTAACAAGCGGCAAGACGGTCTATTATAA
>NZ_CANCWQ010000207.1:0-93 GCF_947381555.1 Limosilactobacillus pulli | reverse complement strand
ATCTCACATCACATGTGCGAAAAAGCGATATGCGAGATTTGATGAGCGAATTTAAAGAAATTCGCCAATCTGAATCACTTGAAGAAGCAAAAC
>NZ_CANCWQ010000206.1:0-93 GCF_947381555.1 Limosilactobacillus pulli | reverse complement strand
TAATCACGCCAGCGGTTGATCAAAACGCGCCAGTTGATCCAACCAGCGTAGTCACCAACCAAGACACTTTGCCAAAGGGGACAACGTATAGTT
>NZ_CANCWQ010000205.1:0-94 GCF_947381555.1 Limosilactobacillus pulli | reverse complement strand
GACGAAGCCTAACACTGCTAAGGCTGGGCAAACAGCCACTGGTCTTTTGCATGTAGCTTACCCAGATGGGTCAAGCGAGGACGTCACGGCTAAG
>NZ_CANCWQ010000204.1:0-95 GCF_947381555.1 Limosilactobacillus pulli | reverse complement strand
AAAATTCGCCAGAAGGAGCAGTTTCCAAATGAGGATGCCCTTCAACGATTCGTGACAACTCAAATTCTAGAATACAACGACAAGTTCGAAGAACG
>NZ_CANCWQ010000203.1:0-95 GCF_947381555.1 Limosilactobacillus pulli | reverse complement strand
GGCAAGATCTACTACTTTAATACGTGGAGCGGTGAGATGTACGCCGGCAAAGAAGCGCAGATCAACGGCAAGTGGTACAACTTTACGAGTGATGG
>NZ_CANCWQ010000202.1:0-96 GCF_947381555.1 Limosilactobacillus pulli | reverse complement strand
ACGCGCCAGTTGATCCAACCAGCGTAGTCACCAACCAAGACAAGTTGCCAAAGGGGACAACGTATAGTTGGAAGACGCAGCCTAACACTGAGACGG
>NZ_CANCWQ010000201.1:0-96 GCF_947381555.1 Limosilactobacillus pulli | reverse complement strand
CAGCGCTGAAACTTAGCAGTTGGATAAATTTCTGCAATCACATTTTCGAGCCCAATAAAACCATCGGCGATGAATAACTGAACCTGTTCAATTCCT
>NZ_CANCWQ010000200.1:0-96 GCF_947381555.1 Limosilactobacillus pulli | reverse complement strand
ACACTTACTCGTAGTCTGGGTGGTCTGCAAATGAACATTGAGGCAATTATGCTGACCCATAATTTAGAAGTCATGGGAATGTTACAAACTAGCAAC
>NZ_CANCWQ010000199.1:0-97 GCF_947381555.1 Limosilactobacillus pulli | reverse complement strand
CTAAGGCTGGGCAAACAGCCACTGGTCTTTTGCATGTAGCTTACCCAGATGGGTCAAGCGAGGACGTCACGGCTAAGGTCAACGTGAAGGCAAACAA
>NZ_CANCWQ010000198.1:0-98 GCF_947381555.1 Limosilactobacillus pulli | reverse complement strand
GATTCTTCACTCGCTGAAGTAGAAGTACTCGTTGATGCTGCTTCAGATGCACTGATCGAGTTAGCTTCGGATGCTGACGTACTGTTGGCAATTGACTC
>NZ_CANCWQ010000197.1:0-99 GCF_947381555.1 Limosilactobacillus pulli | reverse complement strand
CCATTTTTGGACCTTGATCTTTTCTTCGATTAGTCGTTTGAGGTTAACCGTTAATGAGCATTTCCGGCCACGATAACTAAGTTTAGTTTCGTGGTCGGC
>NZ_CANCWQ010000196.1:0-99 GCF_947381555.1 Limosilactobacillus pulli | reverse complement strand
GTATGGCTTGCAGACGATCAATGGCAAGATCTACTACTTTAATACGTGGAGCGGTGAGATGTACGCCGGCAAAGAAGCGCAGATCAACGGCAAGTGGTA
>NZ_CANCWQ010000195.1:0-100 GCF_947381555.1 Limosilactobacillus pulli | reverse complement strand
AGTTTCGACGAACACAAATGTGCAGGGTCATCAATCATTACGATTGATGCAAAAACATTTGCGAAGTCAATTCGCTTGATTTAAATTTGAGCTTTTCAAG
>NZ_CANCWQ010000194.1:0-101 GCF_947381555.1 Limosilactobacillus pulli | reverse complement strand
GGCAAGATCTACTACTTTAATACGTGGAGCGGTGAGATGTACGCCGGCAAAGAAGCGCAGATCAACGGCAAGTGGTATAACTTTACGAGTGATGGGTCGGC
>NZ_CANCWQ010000193.1:0-101 GCF_947381555.1 Limosilactobacillus pulli | reverse complement strand
AGTTTCGTAAAGCCGATGCTTGCCGATCCATCACTCGTAAAGTTGTACCACTTGCCGTTGATCTGCGCTTCTTTGCCGGCGTACATCTCACCGCTCCACGT
>NZ_CANCWQ010000192.1:0-101 GCF_947381555.1 Limosilactobacillus pulli | reverse complement strand
TATGTTTGCGTGTTCTTAGACGCTACTTATATTCCGCTCAAGCGCGGAACTGTTGAGCGCGAAGCGGTTAATATCGCGATTGGAATTCGTAGTGACGGCGG
>NZ_CANCWQ010000191.1:0-101 GCF_947381555.1 Limosilactobacillus pulli | reverse complement strand
CGTCTTCCAACTATACGTTGTCCCCTTTGGCAACTTGTCTTGGTTGGTGACTACGCTGGTTGGATCAACTGGCGCGTTTTGATCAACCGCTGGCGTGATTA
>NZ_CANCWQ010000190.1:0-101 GCF_947381555.1 Limosilactobacillus pulli | reverse complement strand
TCAAAACGCGGAAGTGGCTCCAGACAGCGTAGTCACCAACCAAGACAAGTTGCCAAAGGGGACAACGTATAGTTGGAAGACGCAGCCTAACACTGAGACGG
>NZ_CANCWQ010000189.1:0-102 GCF_947381555.1 Limosilactobacillus pulli | reverse complement strand
AAAAGACCAGTAGCTGGTTTCCCAGCCGTCTCAGTGTTAGGCTGCGTCTTCCAACTATACGTTGTCCCCTTTGGCAACTTGTCTTGGTTGGTGACTACGCTG
>NZ_CANCWQ010000188.1:0-104 GCF_947381555.1 Limosilactobacillus pulli | reverse complement strand
GGTGAGATGTACGCCGGCAAAGAAGCGCAGATCAACGGCAAGTGGTACAACTTTACGAGTGATGGGTCGGCAAGCACCGGCTTTACGAAACTAACAAGCGGCAA
>NZ_CANCWQ010000187.1:0-104 GCF_947381555.1 Limosilactobacillus pulli | reverse complement strand
AACACTGAGACGGCTGGGAAACCAGCTACTGGTCTTTTGCATGTAGCTTACCCAGATGGGTCAAGCGAGGACGTCCCGGTTACGGTCAATGTGAAGGCAAACAA
>NZ_CANCWQ010000186.1:0-105 GCF_947381555.1 Limosilactobacillus pulli | reverse complement strand
AGCCAGAGTTAATCACGCCAGCGGTTGATCAAAACGCGGAAGTGGATCCAGCCAGCGTTGTCACCAATCAAGACAAGTTGCCAAAGGGGACAACGTATAGTTGGA
>NZ_CANCWQ010000185.1:0-108 GCF_947381555.1 Limosilactobacillus pulli | reverse complement strand
TCAAAACGCGGAAGTGGATCCAGCCAGCGTTGTCACCAATCAAGACAAGTTGCCAAAGGGGACAACGTATAGTTGGAAGACGAAGCCTAACACTGCTAAGGCTGGGCA
>NZ_CANCWQ010000184.1:0-108 GCF_947381555.1 Limosilactobacillus pulli | reverse complement strand
TGCTGACGTACTGTTGGCAATTGACTCACTTCTCGATGCCGAGTTACTCATGGAGGCTGACTCTTCACTCGTCGAAGTAGAGTTGCTCATTGAGGCTGACTCTTCACT
>NZ_CANCWQ010000183.1:0-109 GCF_947381555.1 Limosilactobacillus pulli | reverse complement strand
CTTGTCTTGATTGGTGACAACGCTGGCTGGATCCACTTCCGCGTTTTGATCAACCGCTGGCGTGATTAACTCTGGCTCGTATTGATCCTTGTTTGCCTTCACGTTGACC
>NZ_CANCWQ010000182.1:0-111 GCF_947381555.1 Limosilactobacillus pulli | reverse complement strand
AGTATCCTTGCTTCCTCGGAATCCACGATGTGCTCGTTCTTCGAACTTGTCGTTGTATTCTAGAATTTGAGTTGTCACGAATCGTTGAAGGGCATCCTCATTTGGAAACTG
>NZ_CANCWQ010000181.1:0-111 GCF_947381555.1 Limosilactobacillus pulli | reverse complement strand
GAATCGTTGAAGGGCATCCTCATTTGGAAACTGTTCCTTCTGGCGAATTTTCTTCTTCAACTTTTTGTTGAAAGCTTCAATCAAATTTGTTGAGTAAATTGATGCCCGAAT
>NZ_CANCWQ010000180.1:0-112 GCF_947381555.1 Limosilactobacillus pulli | reverse complement strand
ACGCGCCAGTTGATCCAACCAGCGTAGTCACCAACCAAGACAAGTTGCCAAAGGGGACAACGTATAGTTGGAAGACGAAGCCTAACACTGCTAAGGCTGGGCAAACAGCCAC
>NZ_CANCWQ010000179.1:0-114 GCF_947381555.1 Limosilactobacillus pulli | reverse complement strand
CGGCTAAGGTCAACGTGAAGGCAAACAAGGATCAATACGAGCCAGAGTTAATCACGCCAGCGGTTGATCAAAACGCGCCAGTTGATCCAACCAGCGTAGTCACCAACCAAGACA
>NZ_CANCWQ010000178.1:0-115 GCF_947381555.1 Limosilactobacillus pulli | reverse complement strand
CAAGACAAGTTGCCAAAGGGGACAACGTATAGTTGGAAGACGAAGCCTAACACTGCTAAGGCTGGGCAAACAGCCACTGGTCTTTTGCATGTAGCTTACCCAGATGGGTCAAGCG
>NZ_CANCWQ010000177.1:0-116 GCF_947381555.1 Limosilactobacillus pulli | reverse complement strand
ATGCGAAAATTGGGTAAGTTAAGTAACTTATTCACCTTTTACGAATTTCCGCCAAGCATTCGGGCATCAATTTACTCAACAAATTTGATTGAAGCTTTCAACAAAAAGTTGAAGAA
>NZ_CANCWQ010000176.1:0-121 GCF_947381555.1 Limosilactobacillus pulli | reverse complement strand
AAGCTTTCAACAAAAAGTTGAAGAAGAAAATTCGCCAGAAGGAACAGTTTCCAAATGAGGATGCCCTTCAACGATTCGTGACAACTCAAATTCTAGAATACAACGACAAGTTCGAAGAACG
>NZ_CANCWQ010000175.1:0-124 GCF_947381555.1 Limosilactobacillus pulli | reverse complement strand
GATGGTTTTATTGGGCTCGAAAATGTGATTGCAGAAATTTATCCAACTGCTAAGTTTCAGCGCTGCTTAGTCCATGTGCTTCGTAATCTCACATCACATGTGCGAAAAAGCGATATGCGAGATT
>NZ_CANCWQ010000174.1:0-125 GCF_947381555.1 Limosilactobacillus pulli | reverse complement strand
TTAACCGCTTCGCGCTCAACAGTTCCGCGCTTGAGCGGAATATAAGTAGCGTCTAAGAACACGCAAACATACTGTGAGTGCTTAAAGGTCCTGTCATGAAACTCTTCAACCAAGTTGCCAACTTG
>NZ_CANCWQ010000173.1:0-126 GCF_947381555.1 Limosilactobacillus pulli | reverse complement strand
AAAAGACCAGTAGCTGTTTGCCCAGCCTTAGAAGTGTCAGGCTTCGTCGTCCAACTATACGTTGTCCCCTTTGGCAAAGTGTCTTGGTTGGTGACTACGCTGGTTGGATCAACTGGCGCGTTTTGA
>NZ_CANCWQ010000172.1:0-128 GCF_947381555.1 Limosilactobacillus pulli | reverse complement strand
TGCGCATTATAATAGACCGTCTTGCCGCTTGTTAGTTTCGTAAAGCCGGTGCTTGCCGACCCATCACTCGTAAAGTTATACCACTTGCCGTTGATCTGCGCTTCTTTGCCGGCGTACATCTCACCGCT
>NZ_CANCWQ010000171.1:0-128 GCF_947381555.1 Limosilactobacillus pulli | reverse complement strand
ACTGGTCTTTTGCATGTAGCTTACCCAGATGGGTCAAGCGAGGACGTCCCGGTTACGGTCAATGTGAAGGCAAACAAGGATCAATACCAGCCAACGCTAATCACGCCAGCGGTTGATCAAAACGCGCC
>NZ_CANCWQ010000170.1:0-128 GCF_947381555.1 Limosilactobacillus pulli | reverse complement strand
TGAACCTGTTCAATTCCTCGATTGCGTAAACTTTCAAGTAGTTCACGCCATGCTTCACCATTTTCGTTTGGTGCTACTGAGAAGTCTAAGACTTCTTTACCGCCGTCACTACGAATTCCAATGGCGAT
>NZ_CANCWQ010000169.1:0-129 GCF_947381555.1 Limosilactobacillus pulli | reverse complement strand
GGCAGATTGCAATAAATAACTTGAACAAATTTAATGACGCAGATTAAGCAAGAAGATCTCAATTGGAGTTCGCCAGTTCAAACATTTGAGAGGCCGTGAATTCAGATACCAGTTAATCTGAATCAATTC
>NZ_CANCWQ010000168.1:0-135 GCF_947381555.1 Limosilactobacillus pulli | reverse complement strand
AACCAAGACAAGTTGCCAAAGGGGACAACGTATAGTTGGACGACGAAGCCTGACACTTCTAAGGCTGGGCAAACAGCCACTGGTCTTTTGCATGTAGCTTACCCAGATGGGTCAAGCGAGGACGTCACGGCTAAG
>NZ_CANCWQ010000167.1:0-137 GCF_947381555.1 Limosilactobacillus pulli | reverse complement strand
AACTGGTTCATAGGGAAAGCCTCCGTTTTGATTGTGTTTAGCGATTTAATCATACGGGGAAGGCTTTCCCTTTTTCACCTTTCCCTTTTTCAATTTAATTTAGAAATTTACACAAAATATTTTACACTCCCCTGTAT
>NZ_CANCWQ010000166.1:0-142 GCF_947381555.1 Limosilactobacillus pulli | reverse complement strand
CAGCCTTAGCAGTGTTAGGCTTCGTCTTCCAACTATACGTTGTCCCCTTTGGCAACTTGTCTTGATTGGTGACTACGCTGGTTGGATCAACTGGCGCGTTTTGATCAACCGCTGGCGTGATTAGCGTTGGCTGGTATTGATC
>NZ_CANCWQ010000165.1:0-142 GCF_947381555.1 Limosilactobacillus pulli | reverse complement strand
GATAGGATGGAAGTGGAAGTGCCGCGAGGCATGGAGCGGACCATTACTAATCGGTCGAGGACTTAACCAAGTTTTGGCTGTTCTCATTAAGCGTGATAAGAGATGAATATTGTTTAGTTTTGAGAGTGCAAGCTCTCAATCC
>NZ_CANCWQ010000164.1:0-144 GCF_947381555.1 Limosilactobacillus pulli | reverse complement strand
ACTTTGGCAGATAAAACTCCTTCGAATAAATCCAAAAACCAATCTCTACGCATAAAGAGTTGATCATATATATATATATCCAAGAGCGCTTTGTACTTTTTGATTGTAGTTTGAATACAATATCATAATCACTAAGATCTACGT
>NZ_CANCWQ010000163.1:0-144 GCF_947381555.1 Limosilactobacillus pulli | reverse complement strand
TGCATGTAGCTTACCCAGATGGGTCAAGCGAGGACGTCCCGGTTACGGTCAACGTGAAGTCAAACGCGGATCAATACCAGCCAACGCTAATCACGCCAGCGGTTGATCAAAACGCGCCAGTTGATCCAACCAGCGTAGTCACCA
>NZ_CANCWQ010000162.1:0-146 GCF_947381555.1 Limosilactobacillus pulli | reverse complement strand
CTTGGGTACGGAAGTACCGAGTAAATAGCGACTGGGAAGTACTAAAAGATAACCGTGGGCGTAATAAAGGAAAAGAGCCCACTAATGAACTAGAAAGACTAAGGAAACGAGTTCGTGAGCTAGAAGCTCGTGACCGTGAACGGGAG
>NZ_CANCWQ010000161.1:0-146 GCF_947381555.1 Limosilactobacillus pulli | reverse complement strand
CGTAGTCACCAACCAAGACACTTTGCCAAAGGGGACAACGTATAGTTGGAAGACGAAGCCTAACACTGATAAGGCTGGGCAACCAGCCACTGGTCTTTTGCATGTAGCTTACCCAGATGGGTCAAGCGAGGACGTCCCGGTTACGG
>NZ_CANCWQ010000160.1:0-148 GCF_947381555.1 Limosilactobacillus pulli | reverse complement strand
GCTGGGAAACCAGCTACTGGTCTTTTGCATGTAGCTTACCCAGATGGGTCAAGCGAGGACGTCCCAGTTACGGTCAACGTGAAGGCAAACAAGGATCAATACGAGCCAGAGTTAATCACGCCAGCGGTTGATCAAAACGCGGAAGTGG
>NZ_CANCWQ010000159.1:0-149 GCF_947381555.1 Limosilactobacillus pulli | reverse complement strand
TATGTTTGCGTGTTCTTAGACGCTACTTATATTCCGCTCAAGCGCGGAACTGTTGAGCGCGAAGCGGTTAATATCGCCATTGGAATTCGTAGTGACGGCGGTAAAGAAGTCTTAGACTTCTCAGTAGCACCAAACGAAAATGGTGAAGC
>NZ_CANCWQ010000158.1:0-149 GCF_947381555.1 Limosilactobacillus pulli | reverse complement strand
TAGCTTACCCAGATGGGTCAAGCGAGGACGTCCCAGTTACGGTCAATGTGAAGGCAAACAAGGATCAATACCAGCCAGAGTTAATCACGCCAGCGGTTGATCAAAACGCGGAAGTGGATCCAGCCAGCGTTGTCACCAATCAAGACAAG
>NZ_CANCWQ010000157.1:0-150 GCF_947381555.1 Limosilactobacillus pulli | reverse complement strand
ACAGAAGTTAAGCTTCAACGCGCCGAAAGTAGTTGGGGGATCGCTCCCTGCGAGGATAGGGCATTGCCATGCATTATGGAGGATTAGCTCAGTTGGGAGAGCATCTGCCTTACAAGCAGAGGGTCACAGGTTCGAGCCCTGTATCCTCCA
>NZ_CANCWQ010000156.1:0-151 GCF_947381555.1 Limosilactobacillus pulli | reverse complement strand
TAAATGCCCTCCAAATATAAGATGAATTTTCTATTTCATCTGTATACTTAGAGGGCATTATAGCCATAATAAAAGTGTGAATCCTAGGGGGTGTTTTGCATTGTAAGTTATTCAACTATTGAAAAGCTTAAATTACTTCATGATTATCAGA
>NZ_CANCWQ010000155.1:0-152 GCF_947381555.1 Limosilactobacillus pulli | reverse complement strand
TGTTCTCATTAAGCGTGATAAGAGATGAATATTGTTTAGTTTTGAGAGTGCAAGCTCTCAATCCGTTAAGGATTAAGTGTGGTGATGATGGCTTGAAGGATACACCTGTTCCCATGCCGAACACAGAAGTTAAGCTTCAACGCGCCGAAAGT
>NZ_CANCWQ010000154.1:0-153 GCF_947381555.1 Limosilactobacillus pulli | reverse complement strand
CTTGGGTACGGAAGTACCGAGTAAATAGCGACTGGGAAGTACTAAAAGATAACCGTGGGCGTAATAAAGGAAAAGAGGAGAGTGTCAATAATTTTGTGTACTTTTGAAAATCCTTCTCTGTATGAAATGCTTACTTAAATAAACATGGAATCC
>NZ_CANCWQ010000153.1:0-153 GCF_947381555.1 Limosilactobacillus pulli | reverse complement strand
GGATTCCATGTTTATTTAAGTAAGCATTTCATACAAAGAAGGATTTTCAAAAGTACACAAAATTATTGACACTCTCATACAGGGGAGTGTAAAATATTTTGTGTAAATTTCTAAATTAAATTGAAAAAGGGAAAGGTGAAAAAGGGAAAGCCT
>NZ_CANCWQ010000152.1:0-154 GCF_947381555.1 Limosilactobacillus pulli | reverse complement strand
ATCGCGGGGTAGAGCAGCCTGGTAGCTCGTCGGGCTCATAACCCGGAGGTCGTTGGTTCAAATCCAGCCCCCGCAATATTGGTCCGTTGGTCTAGTTTTGGTTAGGACGCATCCCTGTCACGGATGAGATCACGAGTTCGAGTCTCGTACGGAC
>NZ_CANCWQ010000151.1:0-154 GCF_947381555.1 Limosilactobacillus pulli | reverse complement strand
TGGCGCGGGACGGAATCGAACCGCCGACACACGGAGCTTCAATCCGTTGCTCTACCAACTGAGCTACCGAGCCATTTACGGTCCGTACGAGACTCGAACTCGTGATCTCATCCGTGACAGGGATGCGTCCTAACCAAAACTAGACCAACGGACC
>NZ_CANCWQ010000150.1:0-154 GCF_947381555.1 Limosilactobacillus pulli | reverse complement strand
TGACAACTCAAATTCTAGAATACAACGACAAGTTCGAAGAACGAGCACATCGTGGATTCCGAGGAAGCAAGGATACTTTGGATTCCATGTTTATTTAAGTAAGCATTTCATACAGAGAAGGATTTTCAAAAGTACACAAAATTATTGACACTCT
>NZ_CANCWQ010000149.1:0-155 GCF_947381555.1 Limosilactobacillus pulli | reverse complement strand
CGCATGCATTTCGGCCATTTAAAATCAAGCTGCCCAACGATGTCTATCCAGAAGACGTGGCTACGATTGCGATCATGAGCCATTCGTTGCGGGCCGATCATGGCATCTTCAGTGATCTATTCAAAACGGCGATTCACTTAAAACGAGTAATTCTA
>NZ_CANCWQ010000148.1:0-155 GCF_947381555.1 Limosilactobacillus pulli | reverse complement strand
TTGGTGACTACGATGGTTGGATCAACGTCCGCGTTTTGATCAGCCGGTGGCGTGATTACCGTTGGCGTGTATTGATCTGCGTTTGACTTCACGTTGACCGTAACCGGGACGTCCTCGCTTGACCCATCTGGGTAAGCTACATGCAAAAGACCAGT
>NZ_CANCWQ010000147.1:0-155 GCF_947381555.1 Limosilactobacillus pulli | reverse complement strand
GAGGATTAGCTCAGTTGGGAGAGCATCTGCCTTACAAGCAGAGGGTCACAGGTTCGAGCCCTGTATCCTCCATTTTTGTTTATTGGGCTATAGCCAAGTGGTAAGGCAACGGTTTTTGGTACCGTCATGCGCTGGTTCGAACCCAGCTAGCCCAA
>NZ_CANCWQ010000146.1:0-155 GCF_947381555.1 Limosilactobacillus pulli | reverse complement strand
TCTGATAATCATGAAGTAATTTAAGCTTTTCAATAGTTGAATAACTTACAATGCAAAACACCCCCTAGGATTCACACGGGGCACTATTGCCTGTCAAGTATACAGTTTAAATAGAAAAATTATTTATGCGGCTTGAGCGCGGAACTTTTCTGCGC
>NZ_CANCWQ010000145.1:0-155 GCF_947381555.1 Limosilactobacillus pulli | reverse complement strand
AAAGAGCCCACTAATGAACTAGAAAGACTAAGGAAACGAGTTCGTGAGCTAGAAGCTCGTGACCGTGAACGGGAGCTACAAATCGCTTTTGCAAAAAAATTAGTCGAAATACGCAATCGGGAGGTGAAACGACCGGACGATATCAAGCGATTCAA
>NZ_CANCWQ010000144.1:0-155 GCF_947381555.1 Limosilactobacillus pulli | reverse complement strand
CCAGATGGGTCAAGCGAGGACGTCCCAGTTACGGTCAATGTGAAGGCAAACAAGGATCAATACCAGCCAACGCTAATTACGCCAGCGGTTGATCAAAACGCGGAAGTGGCTCCAGACAGCGTAGTCACCAACCAAGACAAGTTGCCAAAGGGGAC
>NZ_CANCWQ010000143.1:0-155 GCF_947381555.1 Limosilactobacillus pulli | reverse complement strand
TAGTCGAAATACGCAATCGGGAGGTGAAACGACCGGACGATATCAAGCGATTCAAGAAATGAACAATGAAGGTTATTTTATTAGTGAATTGACCAAGGTCGCTGGAATTACTAGACAGGCTTACTACAAATGGCTGAAACATGAACCGACTAAAT
>NZ_CANCWQ010000142.1:0-155 GCF_947381555.1 Limosilactobacillus pulli | reverse complement strand
AGTTACTTAACTTACCCAATTTTCGCATCTGGTTGCTATATTTGCTTTTCCATTTCAAAATGAAGTTATCTAAAGCTTGTTTTGCTTCTTCAAGTGATTCAGATTGGCGAATTTCTTTAAATTCGCTCATCAAATCTCGCATATCGCTTTTTCGC
>NZ_CANCWQ010000141.1:0-155 GCF_947381555.1 Limosilactobacillus pulli | reverse complement strand
TTGAAGAAGAAAATTCGCCAGAAGGAGCAGTTTCCAAATGAGGATGCCCTTCAACGATTCGTGACAACTCAAATTCTGGAATACAATGACAAGTTCGAAGAACGAGCACATCGTGGATTTCGAGGAAGCAAGGATACCTTGGATTCCATGTTTAT
>NZ_CANCWQ010000140.1:0-155 GCF_947381555.1 Limosilactobacillus pulli | reverse complement strand
TCCTCGATTGCGTAAACTTTCAAGTAGTTCACGCCATGCTTCACCATTTTCGTTTGGTGCTACCGAGAAGTCTAAGATTTCTTTACCGCCGTCACTACGAATTCCAATCGCGATATTAACCGCTTCGCGCTCAACAGTTCCGCGCTTGAGCGGAA
>NZ_CANCWQ010000139.1:0-155 GCF_947381555.1 Limosilactobacillus pulli | reverse complement strand
AAGCTTTCAACAAAAAGTTGAAGAAGAAAATTCGCCAGAAGGAACAGTTTCCAAATGAGGATGCCCTTCAACGATTCATGACAACTCAAATTCTAGAATACAACGACAAGTTCGAAGAACGAGCACATCGTGGATTCCGAGGAAGCAAGGATACT
>NZ_CANCWQ010000138.1:0-155 GCF_947381555.1 Limosilactobacillus pulli | reverse complement strand
AGGACATGGACAATTCTCGATAACTTCTGGAGCAGCCTTAGCGTCATGAATTGAGGCTGGAGTAAGTTCATAGTTAATAATCAGTCCTTGCGTATCCGTAACCACGTGTACCTTGAAGCCGTAATAATACTTTTGTTTGGTAGCGTTGTATCCAA
>NZ_CANCWQ010000137.1:0-155 GCF_947381555.1 Limosilactobacillus pulli | reverse complement strand
CAACAAGCTAATGCGCCGCAGGTCCATCCCAAAGTGATAGCCGAAACCATCTTTTAAGTTTGAATCATGCGATTCAAGCTGTTATGCGGTATTAGCATCTGTTTCCAAATGTTATCCCCCGCTTTGGGGCAGGTTACCTACGTGTTACTCACCCG
>NZ_CANCWQ010000136.1:0-155 GCF_947381555.1 Limosilactobacillus pulli | reverse complement strand
CTACGCATCACAGCCTTGGTAGGCCGTTACCCTACCAACAAGCTAATGCGCCGCAGGTCCATCCCAAAGTGATAGCCAAAACCATCTTTTAAGTTTGAATCATGCGATTCAAACTGTTATGCGGTATTAGCATCTGTTTCCAAATGTTATCCCCC
>NZ_CANCWQ010000135.1:0-155 GCF_947381555.1 Limosilactobacillus pulli | reverse complement strand
GAGCGAAACGGGAAGAGCCCAAACCAACGAGCTTGCTTGTTGGGGTTGTAGGACTGAACATTTGAGTTACCAAAGTGTGACGTAGTTGAAGTCGTTGGGAAGCGACGCCAAAGATGGTGATAGCCCAGTAAACGAAACGTCACACTCTCAGTTCA
>NZ_CANCWQ010000134.1:0-155 GCF_947381555.1 Limosilactobacillus pulli | reverse complement strand
TATTAGCATCTGTTTCCAAATGTTATCCCCCGCTTTGGGGCAGGTTACCTACGTGTTACTCACCCGTCCGCCACTCGCTGGTAAACCAACGTCAAGTCCGTGCAAGCACGTTCAATCAGTTGGGCCAACGCGTTCGACTTGCATGTATTAGGCAC
>NZ_CANCWQ010000133.1:0-155 GCF_947381555.1 Limosilactobacillus pulli | reverse complement strand
GCTTCACCATTTTCGTTTGGTGCTACTGAGAAGTCTAAGACTTCTTTACCGCCGTCACTACGAATTCCAATGGCGATGTTAACCGCTTCGCGCTCAACAGTTCCGCGCTTGAGCGGAATATAAGTAGCGTCTAAGAACACGCAAACATACTGTGA
>NZ_CANCWQ010000132.1:0-155 GCF_947381555.1 Limosilactobacillus pulli | reverse complement strand
GTAGCACCAAACGAAAATGGTGAAGCATGGCGTGAACTACTTGAAAGTTTACGCAATCGAGGAATTGAACAGGTTCAATTATTCATCGCCGATGGTTTTATTGGGCTCGAAAATGTGATTGCAGAAATTTATCCAACTGCTAAGTTTCAGCGCTG
>NZ_CANCWQ010000131.1:0-155 GCF_947381555.1 Limosilactobacillus pulli | reverse complement strand
TTCTCCCATGGATGACCGGGGTGAGACATACTATGGATGCAGTTTTGCTCAGCTAAGTAATCATTGAAAGCCATTGAACAGTAAGCTGCGCCACGATCCGTATGGATCATTGGCTGAGCGTCTGGTTCTACTTTGAAGGCACGCTTAAAGGCTTC
>NZ_CANCWQ010000130.1:0-155 GCF_947381555.1 Limosilactobacillus pulli | reverse complement strand
GATGGAGCAACACCGCGTGAGTGAAGAAGGGTTTCGGCTCGTAAAGCTCTGTTGTTAGAGAAGAACGTGCGTGAGAGCAACTGTTCACGCAGTGACGGTATCTAACCAGAAAGTCACGGCTAACTACGTGCCAGCAGCCGCGGTAATACGTAGGT
>NZ_CANCWQ010000129.1:0-155 GCF_947381555.1 Limosilactobacillus pulli | reverse complement strand
GAGCGAAACGGGAAGAGCCCAAACCAACGAGCTTGCTTGTTGGGGTTGTAGGACTGAACATTTGAGTTACCAAAGTGCGACGTAGTTGAAGTCGTTGGGAAGCGACGCCAAAGATGGTGATAGCCCAGTAAACGAAACGTCACACTCTCAGTTCA
>NZ_CANCWQ010000128.1:0-155 GCF_947381555.1 Limosilactobacillus pulli | reverse complement strand
GCTTGGAAATTAATTCTTAAATACCAAGGTATTCACGGTTTATCGTACAGCTACAAAAGGCATCATTACTCAGAGTCTAAGAAAAAAGCATTAGTTAAAGAATTTAATAGCTCCTCTGAATCTGCCTTAGTATTTGCGGCTAAGCATGGAATAGC
>NZ_CANCWQ010000127.1:0-155 GCF_947381555.1 Limosilactobacillus pulli | reverse complement strand
ATCCACTTGTAGTAAGCATCTCGAGTAATACCTGCGATCTCGCTTAAAGTGCTGATTGGCCACCCGTACTCTTCATTCAGTTCTTTGATGGCTTGTTGTTTGAAGAACTTTTCGCCTCCCGATTGCGAATTTCTATTAATTTTTTTGCGAAAGCG
>NZ_CANCWQ010000126.1:0-155 GCF_947381555.1 Limosilactobacillus pulli | reverse complement strand
CTATCTTTAATGAAATTCACCGGTTAAAGGGTGAATACCATGCGACTAGTGCGCAAGCCGACCACGAAACTAAACTTGGTTATCGTGGCCGGAAATGCTCATTAACGGTTAACCTCAAACGACTAATCGAAGAAAAGATCAAGGTCCAAAAATGG
>NZ_CANCWQ010000125.1:0-155 GCF_947381555.1 Limosilactobacillus pulli | reverse complement strand
ACCTACGTATTACCGCGGCTGCTGGCACGTAGTTAGCCGTGACTTTCTGGTTAGATACCGTCACTGCGTGAACAGTTACTCTCACGCACGTTCTTCTCTAACAACAGAGCTTTACGAGCCGAAACCCTTCTTCACTCACGCGGTGTTGCTCCATC
>NZ_CANCWQ010000124.1:0-155 GCF_947381555.1 Limosilactobacillus pulli | reverse complement strand
TCAAAACGCGGAAGTGGATCCAGCCAGCGTTGTCACCAATCAAGACAAGTTGCCAAAGGGGACAACGTATAGTTGGACGACGAAGCCTAACACTGCTAAGGCTGGGCAAACAGCCACTGGTCTTTTGCATGTAGCTTACCCAGATGGGTCAAGCG
>NZ_CANCWQ010000123.1:0-155 GCF_947381555.1 Limosilactobacillus pulli | reverse complement strand
TATGGCTGGTATCAGAAATATCGCAAGAGTGGTAATGACCCGCAATCACTTCGTGATCGGCGGGGTAAGGCTAAGCCCAAAGCCGAGTGGACAGAACTAGATAAATTAAGAGCGGAGAATCGGCTATTGAAGGCCGAAGTGAAACGGAATGAGAT
>NZ_CANCWQ010000122.1:0-156 GCF_947381555.1 Limosilactobacillus pulli | reverse complement strand
GCGGCAGGGGGGATCGAACCCTCGACCTCCCGGGTATGAACCGGACGCTCTAGCCAGCTGAGCTACACCGCGATAATTCTAAATCGGGAAAACAGGATTCGAACCTGCGACCCCCTGGTCCCAAACCAGGTGCTCTACCAAGCTGAGCTATTTCCC
>NZ_CANCWQ010000121.1:0-156 GCF_947381555.1 Limosilactobacillus pulli | reverse complement strand
AAATGGCTCGGTAGCTCAGTTGGTAGAGCAACGGATTGAAGCTCCGTGTGTCGGCGGTTCGATTCCGTCCCGCGCCATTTTTATGGAGGAGTAGCGAAGTGGTTAAACGCGACGGTCTGTAAAACCGTTCCTTCGGGTTCGGCGGTTCGAATCCAC
>NZ_CANCWQ010000120.1:0-156 GCF_947381555.1 Limosilactobacillus pulli | reverse complement strand
GTATGGCTTGCAGACGATCAATGGCAAGATCTACTACTTTAATACGTGGAGCGGTGAGATGTACGCCGGCAAAGAAGTACAGATCAACGGCAAGTGGTACAACTTTACGAGTGATGGGTCGGCAAGCACCGGCTTTACGAAACTAACAAGCGGCAA
>NZ_CANCWQ010000119.1:0-156 GCF_947381555.1 Limosilactobacillus pulli | reverse complement strand
GTTTTGGTTGTTCTCATTAAGCGTGATAAGAGATGAATATTGTTTAGTTTTGAGAGTGCAAGCTCTCAATCCTGAAAAAGGATTAGTGTGGTGATGATGGCTTGAAGGATACACCTGTTCCCATGCCGAACACAGAAGTTAAGCTTCAACGCGCCG
>NZ_CANCWQ010000118.1:0-159 GCF_947381555.1 Limosilactobacillus pulli | reverse complement strand
GGTCCGTACGAGACTCGAACTCGTGATCTCATCCGTGACAGGGATGCGTCCTAACCAAAACTAGACCAACGGACCAAGAATAATCGCGGCAGGGGGGATCGAACCCTCGACCTCCCGGGTATGAACCGGACGCTCTAGCCAGCTGAGCTACACCGCGAT
>NZ_CANCWQ010000117.1:0-161 GCF_947381555.1 Limosilactobacillus pulli | reverse complement strand
GAGGCTGACTCTTCACTCGTCGAAGTAGAGTTGCTCATTGAGGCTGACTCTTCACTCGTCGAAGTAGAGTTGCTCATGGAGACCGATTCTTCACTCGCTGAAGTAGAAGTACTCGTTGATGCTGCTTCAGATGCACTGATCGAGTTAGCTTCGGATGCTGA
>NZ_CANCWQ010000116.1:0-161 GCF_947381555.1 Limosilactobacillus pulli | reverse complement strand
TGGTACAACTTTACGAGTGATGGGTCGGCAAGCACCGGCTTTACGAAACTAACAAGCGGCAAGACGGTCTATTATAACGCGCAAGGTCAGATGCAGTATGGCTTGCAGACGATCAATGGCAAGATCTACTACTTTAATACGTGGAGCGGTGAGATGTACGC
>NZ_CANCWQ010000115.1:0-162 GCF_947381555.1 Limosilactobacillus pulli | reverse complement strand
TCCCCTTTGGCAAAGTGTCTTGGTTGGTGACTACGCTGGTTGGATCAACTGGCGCGTTTTGATCAGCCGGTGGCGTGATTACCGTTGGCGTGTATTGATCCGCGTTTGACTTCACGTTGACCGTAACCGGGACGTCCTCGCTTGACCCATCTGGGTAAGCTA
>NZ_CANCWQ010000114.1:0-162 GCF_947381555.1 Limosilactobacillus pulli | reverse complement strand
AGCCAATTTTAAATGCCCTCCAAATATAAGATGAATTTTCTATTTCATCTGTATACTTAGAGGGCATTATAGCCATAATAAAAGTGGGCACTATTGCCTGTCAAGTATACAGTTTAAATAGAAAAATTATTTATGCGGCTTGAGCGCGGAACTTTTCTGCGC
>NZ_CANCWQ010000113.1:0-176 GCF_947381555.1 Limosilactobacillus pulli | reverse complement strand
AATGAAGAGTACGGGTGGCCAATCAGCACTTTAAGCGAGATCGCAGGTATTACTCGAGATGCTTACTACAAGTGGATTCATCGAAAGGCCAATATCCATGATGATGAACAAGCAGAATTACTTAAAGCCATTTTGGAATTGGAAAAAAAGCATAAGTGGACCTTGGGTTATTTAGG
>NZ_CANCWQ010000112.1:0-181 GCF_947381555.1 Limosilactobacillus pulli | reverse complement strand
CATTAACTACTAAATACTGATTAAATGCTTTGGAAGTATACGCCGCACCACGATCAGTATGAATTAACGGAGCTAGTGCTCCTTCCTTCATCCGTGCTTGCTCGAACACTTGAACTACTCCTTCAGCGGTTTCTGTAGGTGTAATTAACCAACTTACTGGATATTGACCATATAAATCTAA
>NZ_CANCWQ010000111.1:0-182 GCF_947381555.1 Limosilactobacillus pulli | reverse complement strand
GAGTCAGCAAGTGAATCAGAAAGTGAATCCGAGTCGGAATCAGCCAGCGAAAGTGAATCTGAATCGACATCCGAGTCAGCAAGTGAATCAGAAAGTGAATCTGAGTCAGAATCAGCCAGCGAAAGTGAATCTGAATCGGCATCTGAGTCAGCAAGTGAATCAGAAAGTGAATCCGAGTCGGA
>NZ_CANCWQ010000110.1:0-186 GCF_947381555.1 Limosilactobacillus pulli | reverse complement strand
AATGGGTCTAAGTGGACTCGAACCACCGACCTCACGCTTATCAGGCGTGCGCTCTAACCAACTGAGCTATAGACCCAACAAGCGAACGATTATTGAGATGAGGTGGTAAACCCCTCAAAACTGAACACAGTTTCAACGAATGTGCAGGTTTCCGATTAATTCCTTAGAAAGGAGGTGATCCAGCCG
>NZ_CANCWQ010000109.1:0-187 GCF_947381555.1 Limosilactobacillus pulli | reverse complement strand
GAAAGCGAGATTCAATTATGCCAGGACGCAAAACTACTTTTGAAGAACGATTATCGATTATTGAAGACTTAATCAAGAACGATGTTAATTACAGTTGGGCTGTAGATAAATATCACGTGAGTTACCAACAAGTCTATGGCTGGTATCAGAAATATCGCAAGAGTGGTAATGACCCGCAATCACTTCG
>NZ_CANCWQ010000108.1:0-191 GCF_947381555.1 Limosilactobacillus pulli | reverse complement strand
GATGGTTTTATTGGGCTCGAAAATGTGATTGCAGAAATTTATCCAACTGCTAAGTTTCAGCGCTGCTTAGTCCATGTACTTCGTAATCTCACATCACATGTGCGAAAAAGCGATATGCGAAAATTGGGTAAGTTAAGTAACTTATTCACCTTTTACGAATTTCCGCCAAGCATTCGGGCATCAATTTACTC
>NZ_CANCWQ010000107.1:0-194 GCF_947381555.1 Limosilactobacillus pulli | reverse complement strand
TCAGCATCCGAAGCTAACTCGATCAGTGCATCTGAAGCAGCATCAACGAGTACTTCTACTTCAGCGAGTGAAGAATCAGTCTCCATGAGCAATTCGACTTCTACAAGTGAGTCAGCAAGTGAAGAGTCAGCCTCAATGAGCAACTCTACTTCGACGAGTGAAGAGTCAGCCTCCATGAGTAACTCGGCATCGAG
>NZ_CANCWQ010000106.1:0-202 GCF_947381555.1 Limosilactobacillus pulli | reverse complement strand
CCTCTTCTGCACTCAAGTCTGACAGTTTCCGATGCACTTCTTTGGTTAAGCCAAAGGCTTTCACATCAGACTTATCAAACCGCCTGCGCTCGCTTTACGCCCAATAAATCCGGATAACGCTTGCCACCTACGTATTACCGCGGCTGCTGGCACGTAGTTAGCCGTGACTTTCTGGTTAGATACCGTCACTGCGTGAACAGTT
>NZ_CANCWQ010000105.1:0-204 GCF_947381555.1 Limosilactobacillus pulli | reverse complement strand
GCGAAAAAGCGATATGCGAGATTTGATGAGCGAATTTAAAGAAATTCGCCAATCTGAATCACTTGAAGAAGCAAAACGAGCTTTAGATAACTTCATTTTGAAATGGAAAAGCAAATATAGTAACCAGATGCGAAAATTGGGTAAGTTAAGTAACTTATTCACCTTTTACGAATTTCCGCCAAGCATTCGGGCATCAATTTACTC
>NZ_CANCWQ010000104.1:0-225 GCF_947381555.1 Limosilactobacillus pulli | reverse complement strand
TTACGGCATGGACTACCAGGGTATCTAATCCTGTTCGCTACCCATGCTTTCGAGCCTCAGCGTCAGTTGCAGACCAGGCAGCCGCCTTCGCCACTGGTGTTCTTCCATATATCTACGCATTCCACCGCTACACATGGAGTTCCACTGCCCTCTTCTGCACTCAAGTCTGACAGTTTCCGATGCACTTCTTTGGTTAAGCCAAAGGCTTTCACATCAGACTTATCA
>NZ_CANCWQ010000103.1:0-225 GCF_947381555.1 Limosilactobacillus pulli | reverse complement strand
TGATAAGTCTGATGTGAAAGCCTTTGGCTTAACCAAAGAAGTGCATCGGAAACTGTCAGACTTGAGTGCAGAAGAGGACAGTGGAACTCCATGTGTAGCGGTGGAATGCGTAGATATATGGAAGAACACCAGTGGCGAAGGCGGCTGTCTGGTCTGCAACTGACGCTGAGGCTCGAAAGCATGGGTAGCGAACAGGATTAGATACCCTGGTAGTCCATGCCGTAA
>NZ_CANCWQ010000102.1:0-233 GCF_947381555.1 Limosilactobacillus pulli | reverse complement strand
CGAACACAGAAGTTAAGCTTCAACGCGCCGAAAGTAGTTGGGGGATCGCTCCCTGCGAGGATAGGGCATTGCCATGCTGATATGACCCATTAGTCAAGCGGTTAAGACACCAGCCTTTCACGCTGGTATCGTGGGTTCGAATCCCGCATGGGTCATTTATGGAGGATTAGCTCAGTTGGGAGAGCATCTGCCTTACAAGCAGAGGGTCACAGGTTCGAGCCCTGTATCCTCCA
>NZ_CANCWQ010000101.1:0-242 GCF_947381555.1 Limosilactobacillus pulli | reverse complement strand
CATTGGAACAAAATCGCCCGAAACTTGCGGTGATCTTGACACAGCGGCAATGGGAAGCTGTCAATAATGGCGATATCACCATAACTGGACATCTCGATTAGGCCAGAGCGAATTGACTGGAAAATAGGAATCAGATTTTTACAGCGACACATAAACCGAGAATACTCCAACATTGGCAGAGAAGGCATTACGTCACTGACCAACTGGCAGAATTTCCGCCAAGTTGCGACCTGGTACTGAAC
>NZ_CANCWQ010000100.1:0-243 GCF_947381555.1 Limosilactobacillus pulli | reverse complement strand
ATGCGAATTGCTAGTTCGTAATATTTAACAAAAAAAGCCCAACATAGTCAGACTCATAAGTGACAAAAAACAAAAAGGAGTCTTAGCTATGTTGAACCATTTTCAGTTTAAGCTTTATCGTCATGATTTTCAAATCAAATTCAGTCGCTGTCGCTTAATGATGAGTCATTTGCTTAAGCGTTATGCATCCAGAAAATACCTGGAGCGTCGAAATATTGAAAACTCCAAGCTGTCTGATGCTGC
>NZ_CANCWQ010000099.1:0-247 GCF_947381555.1 Limosilactobacillus pulli | reverse complement strand
ATGCACCCAGAAGGAGTCGAACCTTCAACCTTCTGATTCGTAGTCAGACACTCTATCCAATTGCGCTATGGGTGCAAAATAAATAAAATTGGGCTAGCTGGGTTCGAACCAGCGCATGACGGTACCAAAAACCGTTGCCTTACCACTTGGCTATAGCCCAATATTTAAAGATGGAGGATACAGGGCTCGAACCTGTGACCCTCTGCTTGTAAGGCAGATGCTCTCCCAACTGAGCTAATCCTCCATA
>NZ_CANCWQ010000098.1:0-248 GCF_947381555.1 Limosilactobacillus pulli | reverse complement strand
GGCAAAGAAGCGCAGATCAACGGCAAGTGGTACAACTTTACGAGTGATGGATCGGCAAGCATCGGCTTTACGAAACTAGCAAGCGGCAAGACGGTCTATTATAACGCGCAGGGTCAGATGCAGTATGGCTTGCAGACGATCAATGGTAAGATCTACTACTTCAACACATGGAGCGGTGAGATGTACGCCGGCAAAGAAGCGCAGATCAACGGCAAGTGGTATAACTTTACGAGTGATGGGTCGGCAAG
>NZ_CANCWQ010000097.1:0-249 GCF_947381555.1 Limosilactobacillus pulli | reverse complement strand
AAAACTCAAATAACGCGGTGTTCTCGGTTTAATTGTGAATAAAGAAATAAATATTATTTAGTTTTCAAAGTACAAGCACCAGTCAAATGACTGGCAATGGAGAATAACGGGATCGAACCGATGACCTCCTGCTTGCAAAGCAGGTGCTCTCCCAGCTGAGCTAATTCCCCATAATGGGTCTAAGTGGACTCGAACCACCGACCTCACGCTTATCAGGCGTGCGCTCTAACCAACTGAGCTATAGACCCA
>NZ_CANCWQ010000096.1:0-249 GCF_947381555.1 Limosilactobacillus pulli | reverse complement strand
TCTAGCCAATTTTAAATGCCCTCCAAATATAAGATGAATTTTCTATTTCATCTGTATACTTAGAGGGCATTATAGCCTGTCAACCCTAAGGGGTATTGTACGCTGATTGCGAAAGACATCTTTTAATGATGTTTTAGAGTCAGAAGATAGCGCGTCAAGAATTTCTTTGTTAAACTGGTTCATAGGGAAAGCCTCCGTTTTGATTGTGTTTAGCGATTTAATCATACGGGGAAGGCTTTCCCTTTTTCA
>NZ_CANCWQ010000095.1:0-254 GCF_947381555.1 Limosilactobacillus pulli | reverse complement strand
GGTGAGATGTACGCCGGCAAAGAAGCGCAGATCAACGGCAAGTGGTACAACTTTACGAGTGATGGGTCGGCAAGCACTGGCTTTACGAAACTAGCAAGCGGCAAGACGGTCTATTATAACGCGCAAGGTCAGATGCAGTATGGCCTGCAAACGATCAATGGCAAGATTTACTACTTCAACACGTGGAGCGGTGAGATGTACGCCGGCAAAGAAGCGCAGATCAACGGCAAGTGGTACAACTTTACGAGTGATGG
>NZ_CANCWQ010000094.1:0-273 GCF_947381555.1 Limosilactobacillus pulli | reverse complement strand
GATGATGAACAAGCAGAATTACTTAAAGCCATTTTGGAATTGGAAAAAAAGCATAAGTGGACCTTGGGTTATTTAGGTATGACGACGCAACTAGCTTTTGAAAATAAATTGGATTTCAAGGCCGGCTTAAAGCGGGTTACTAACTGCATGCGAAATCACGGGATCAAGGCAAATATCCGTAAGAAGAAGCATAATTGGATTAAACGTCACGAGGAATACATCAATGACAACTTACTTAATGAGCAATTTGATCGTCAGAACAAGAATGAGGTT
>NZ_CANCWQ010000093.1:0-311 GCF_947381555.1 Limosilactobacillus pulli | reverse complement strand
CCCATGACTTCTAAATTATGGGTCAGCATAATTGCCTCAATGTTCATTTGCAGACCACCCAGACTACGAGTAAGTGTATGCTCAATGCCCTGTCGCGTTAGATCAGCAAAGCAGCTCTCAATTCGGCGCCGAATTTTTTTGAGTTGCCGGCTGTTGTGTTGTTTGGCGAACCGCATATTGGAACGGTATGGCGTCCATAGCTGATAGTCCATTTGCGAAAAAATATACTGGAGTTTTTTACCAACATAACCCACATCGGCAATGACAAAAGGACATGGACAATTCTCGATAACTTCTGGAGCAGCCTTAGC
>NZ_CANCWQ010000092.1:0-319 GCF_947381555.1 Limosilactobacillus pulli | reverse complement strand
AGCAACACCATTAAAGACCTTTATGGGTTTTTCTGTCCACTTAAATGTTCAACTTAAATTTTACAATCTGCCATAATAAAAAGCTCAACATGATTAAAATTACAAAGAATTGATTATAATATGGCCAATCTACTTCCAAATTTAAACATATTCAATATTTAAATATCTCTTTAATACATAGCTAACACAAATTTGTCTTACATATTTATTCTTCTTTACGTTAGTTGCTAGTTTGTAACATCCCCATGACTTCTAAATTATGGGTCAGCATAATTGCCTCAATGTTCATTTGCAGACCACCCAGACTACGAGTAAGTGT
>NZ_CANCWQ010000091.1:0-332 GCF_947381555.1 Limosilactobacillus pulli | reverse complement strand
CGATTTAATCATACGGGGAAGGCTTTCCCTTTTTCAATTTAATTTAGAAATTTACACAAAATATTTTACACTCCCGAAAAGAGCCCACTAATGAACTAGAAAGACTAAGGAAACGAGTTCGTGAGCTAGAAGCTCGTGACCGTGAACGGGAGCTGCAAATCGCTTTTGCAAAAAAATTAGTCGAAATACGCAATCGGGAGGTGAAACGACCGGACGATATCAAGCGATTCAAGAAATGAACAATGAAGGTTATTCTATTAGTGAATTGACCAAGGTCGCTGGAATTACTAGACAGGCTTACTACAAATGGCTGAAACATGAACCGACTAAAT
>NZ_CANCWQ010000090.1:0-358 GCF_947381555.1 Limosilactobacillus pulli | reverse complement strand
CCACAATTTGCATAGATACGGACGATTTACTCAAACAGCCGCAGTTGCTTGAGCAGTGATCATCTAATTACCAATGCTTTTTACATTCCCAGGTTGCCATAGGAATGAGCCTAGCTTTTTTGACTAGGCTTTTTGTTGTTTCTGGAGTCCTTTTTCTAGAATGTTTAGTGCTGCATTATAATCACGGATATGATGAACATGGCACCGTGGACATACCCATTCACGATCTGCCTAACTTTTTTGTTGAGGGAGCTAAAAATCGTTTTCAATGTGTTTACATTAGGCAGATTGCAAGAAATAACTTGAACAAATCTATTGGCGCAGATTAAGCAAAAAGATCTCAATTGGTGAATGCCAG
>NZ_CANCWQ010000089.1:0-365 GCF_947381555.1 Limosilactobacillus pulli | reverse complement strand
ATGGCTCGGTAGCTCAGTTGGTAGAGCAACGGATTGAAGCTCCGTGTGTCGGCGGTTCGATTCCGTCCCGCGCCACTAGCCATTTTATTATCGTTCAGCCACGTTATGATAATGGGGCTGAACGATTTTTTGATTTAAGAGAAGTTGAATTGAACGACTCAAGCATAAACTACATAATCAGTAATCGAATTATTGGTATAGTCTGTAAAACTTATATCTTTTCATATAAATGATATTATATGATATGTTTTTTATTTAGCACCATTGGTGCTATTTTTTTTTTTTTTTTCCTAAATTTCAAGAATAAGTTAGCCACTGGACTCAAATAAATAATACTGACCAATTGATTATTGGTTGATGGAGCT
>NZ_CANCWQ010000088.1:0-415 GCF_947381555.1 Limosilactobacillus pulli | reverse complement strand
GCCTTAGTCATTGAAGTGCTATCTCGTCCATCAAGCCGTTTAACGATAGTAAGGCGACTCTTGCGTTCGACAAACGTAGCTACTGCTTGACCTTTGCGCTTACCAGATAAAACCGTATCAGCTTCAAAATGACCTGCAATATTACGATCAGAAGCTTCAGCTGGACGATCTTCAATCGAACGACCATGACTAAAAGTACCACGAGTTTCTTTAGCCCGCTTACGGCGAATACCATGATCTGGTAAGTCAGTTAAGCTAATCTCTAAGAGGCCTTGATCAACCCAGTTATAGATAGTCTTATAGGCGATCATAACCACATGGGCTACTTGTTCAATTGACCATTTTTGGACCTTGATCTTTTCTTCGATTAGTCGTTTGAGGTTAACCGTTAATGAGCATTTCCGGCCACGATAAC
>NZ_CANCWQ010000087.1:0-439 GCF_947381555.1 Limosilactobacillus pulli | reverse complement strand
GCGTCTAAGAACACGCAAACATACTGTGAGTGCTTAAAGGTCCTGTCATGAAACTCTTCAACCAAGTTGCCAACTTGCTTAGTAATATTTGAAACGGTAGTTGGTGAATAGTAATCGCCATACATGCGCTCAACTAAATCAGCGATTTCACGAGTTGTGATGCCTTTGGAATACATTTTAATGATCATCGATTCCAGAGTATCTGTCCGCCGTGAATATGGTTCGAATAAAGCGTTACGAAATTTATTCTTACGATCGCGCGGAACCGTAATATTGATTGGTCCAAATTCAGTATCGATGGTTCGCTGATACGATCCGTTTCTGGCGTTGTCCCCATGAGCGGAACTGTCGTTACGCTCATAGGGTTGGTAGCCTAAGACTGCCGACAATTCTTCTTGAAGTAATGTATTGACGGTTTGTTCTAACTGATTGCGAAAGA
>NZ_CANCWQ010000086.1:0-450 GCF_947381555.1 Limosilactobacillus pulli | reverse complement strand
GGCTATAATGCCCTCTAAGTATACAGATGAAATAGAAAATTCATCTTATATTTGGAGGGCATTTAAAATTGGCTAGAAAAAAATACTTTTCACTTGAGCAAAAATTAGCGATCCTTGATGAAACTAAAAGACTCAGTCTCAACAAAGTGGCAAAATTATATCAAATAGATGCAAAAACAATTCGAGCTTGGAAATTAATTCTTAAATACCAAGGTATTCACGGTTTATCGTACAGCTACAAAAGGCATCATTACTCAGAGTCGAAGAAAAAAGCATTAGTTAAAGAATTTAATAGCTCCTCTGAATCTGCCTTAGTATTTGCGGCTAAGCATGGAATAGCTAGTGATCGTAGCTTACGTGAGTGGGTTATTCGGTATAATGAATCAAAAGCCACGGTTTATACACCGAGAAAGCGAGATTCAATTATGCCAGGACGCAAAACTACTTTTG
>NZ_CANCWQ010000085.1:0-459 GCF_947381555.1 Limosilactobacillus pulli | reverse complement strand
GCTTGTACTTTGAAAACTAAATAATATTTATTTCTTTATTCACAATTAAACCGAGAACACCGCGTTATTTGAGTTTTATTAACGAAATTAATCGCATACTCAATAACTGAGGTGATCGTAAGATCATCAAGGTTAAGTTATGAAGGGCGCATGGTGAATGCCTTGGTACTAGGAGCCGATGAAGGACGGGACTAACACCGATATGCTTCGGGGAGCGGTAAGTACGCTTTGATCCGGAGATTTCCGAATGGGGAAACCCAATCATCTTAGTCGATGATTGCCTGAGCAGTGAATACATAGCTGTCAGGCGGTAGACGCAGTGAACTGAAACATCTAAGTAGCTGCAGGAAGAGAAAGAAAATTCGATTCCCTGAGTAGCGGCGAGCGAAACGGGAAGAGCCCAAACCAACGAGCTTGCTTGTTGGGGTTGTAGGACTGAACATTTGAGTTACCAAAGTG
>NZ_CANCWQ010000084.1:0-460 GCF_947381555.1 Limosilactobacillus pulli | reverse complement strand
TCGGGAAATAGCTCAGCTTGGTAGAGCACCTGGTTTGGGACCAGGGGGTCGCAGGTTCGAATCCTGTTTTCCCGATTAACAATGAAAATTGTTTTCGCGGTGTAGCTCAGCTGGCTAGAGCGTCCGGTTCATACCCGGGAGGTCGAGGGTTCGATCCCCCCCGCCGCGATTGACTGGCTGTTAGGGACCTTTAGCTCAGTTGGTTAGAGCAAGCGGCTCATAACCGCCCGGTCGTAGGTTCGAGTCCTACAAGGTCCATTGGCGGGCCTCATAACACTCGACAGCTTTTCATTTATGGAGGATTACCCAAGTGGCTGAAGGGGGCGGTCTTGAAAACCGCTAGGTCGTGAAAGCGGCGCAAGAGTTCGAATCTCTTATCCTCCTTTTAATTATCGCGGGGTAGAGCAGCCTGGTAGCTCGTCGGGCTCATAACCCGGAGGTCGTTGGTTCAAATCCAGCC
>NZ_CANCWQ010000083.1:0-475 GCF_947381555.1 Limosilactobacillus pulli | reverse complement strand
GACAACAGAAACAAATCGGTGAAAAACTACATTTTTAAACCGGTGAAATCCTACATTTTAAAATCGGTGTTGACATCATCAGTAACATCTAATTTAATTGGTGTAACACCATACTGCTTTAAAGCCGCCATCTTTTTCAGACGCCGTGCCGCACCGTAAGCTCGATTGCCTTGCTGTGCTAGAGTCTTTGCTGTCTTAAAATCCATTCCGCTGTTGGCACCCGTTACCAAGATCACTTTGCTGCTAATAATTAATCTTCCATTTGTTTAACTCGTATTTGATGACCTTAGTATATCTGGAGTTGATGGATTTCCGAACATCATAAAGCACCATTGTAATATCAAATGATGCCATTTTAGAGTTTGCTAGTTTAAGAGCCCTTTATTCTTAATTATTAGATACGTCAATTGCTAGTTTGTAACATTCCAAATTTTGCTAGATTATTCGTCATGACAAGTGCCTCGATCTGTGCTTG
>NZ_CANCWQ010000082.1:0-485 GCF_947381555.1 Limosilactobacillus pulli | reverse complement strand
GTATAATGAATCAAAAGCCACGGTTTATACACCGAGAAAGCGAGATTCAATTATGCCAGGACGCAAAACTACTTTTGAAGAACGATTATCGATTATTGAAGACTTAATCAAGCACGATGTTAATTACAGTTGGGCTGTAGATAAGTATCACGTGAGTTACCAACAAGTCTATGGCTGGTATCAGAAATATCGCAAGAGTGGTAATGACCCGCAATCACTTCGTGATCGGCGGGGTAAGGCTAAGCCAAAAGCCGAGTGGACAGAACTAGATAAATTAAGAGCGGAGAATCGGCTATTGAAGGCCGAAGTGAAACGGAATGAGATGGAGGTCGCTTTCGCAAAAAAATTAATAGAAATTCGCAATCGGGAGGCGAAAAGTTCTTCAAACAACAAGCCATCAAAGAACTAAATGAAGAGTACGGGTGGCCAATCAGCACTTTAAGCGAGATCGCAGGTATTACTCGAGATGCTTACTACAAGTGGAT
>NZ_CANCWQ010000081.1:0-495 GCF_947381555.1 Limosilactobacillus pulli | reverse complement strand
AACACTTGAACTACTCCTTCAGCGGTTTCTGTAGGTGTAATTAACCAACTTACTGGATATTGACCATATAAATCTAATACTACATGTAGACGAACTTTATTAAGCCGGATTCCGTAATTTAGTTCCGTCGTATCCGTAACCCAAACTTGGTTAGCTGCGGTTTGGTCAAATTGTCGGTTAAGAATATTTTCAGCTTCATAAGTTTGCTGGGCTTGAATACGTTTATGGGTTGGCTGACGATAGTCAGCTTTGATACTATGGTCTTTCATAATGCGAATGACTCGTTTCTTATTGACGGTATAAGGAATCTGATGACTTAACTTGATTAACCTAGTCATTTTGTCATAGCCAACGCTTTGCTTGTGTTCATTTTCTAACTGTTTAATCAATTGGAGAATCTCCGATTCTTCAATCTCATATTTAGTCGGTTCATGTTTCAGCCATTTGTAGTAAGCCTGTCTAGTAATTCCAGCGACCTTGGTCAATTCACTAATA
>NZ_CANCWQ010000080.1:0-548 GCF_947381555.1 Limosilactobacillus pulli | reverse complement strand
AATGCACCCAGAAGGAGTCGAACCTTCAACCTTCTGATTCGTAGTCAGACACTCTATCCAATTGCGCTATGGGTGCAATAGATGCCGAGGACCGGGATCGAACCGGTACGGTTATCACTAACCGCAGGATTTTAAGTCCTGTGCGTCTGCCAATTCCGCCACCCCGGCATTATGGAATTGACAAAGCGGAAGACGGGATTCGAACCCGCGACCCCCACCATGGCAAGGTGATGTTCTACCACTGAACTACTTCCGCATAGTATTTAAATGCCGACTAGAGGGCTCGAACCTCCGACCCCCTGTTTACAAGACAGGTGCTCTGCCAACTGAGCTAAGTCGGCGTAAAATCACGGTAATCCGCATCTCAAAGCCTCTATTTGGCAATGAGCCGTGACGGGTTCGAACCGTCGACCCTCTGATTAAAAGTCAGATGCTCTACCGACTGAGCTAACGGCTCATGAGCTTAATGCTCAATGGAGGATACAGGGCTCGAACCTGTGACCCTCTGCTTGTAAGGCAGATGCTCTCCCAACTGAGCTAATCCTCCA
>NZ_CANCWQ010000079.1:0-577 GCF_947381555.1 Limosilactobacillus pulli | reverse complement strand
GTGTGAATCCTAGGGGGTGTTTTGCATTGTAAGTTATTCAACTATTGAAAAGCTTAAATTACTTCATGATTATCAGAAATCGGATTATGGTTTAACGGTGTACTCCGATTACCATGGTGTCCGACCAGCAAACATGAGTAAGTGGATTAAGCAATTCTTACTCGCTGGATTGGCGGGATTAATTAGACCTAAGCATAATCAGAAGTACTCATTAGAGACTAAGTTAACTGCTGTAAAAGCTTATCTTTCTGGCAAGTATACTAATCAAGCAATTCTCCAGCAGTATCAAATTAGAAATATTTCTCAACTACATCAATGGGTTATTAGTTACAATAATGACAAACTCCGAGTTAATCAGACAACGAGAAAGCGAGTCAGAAAAATGGGACGAAAAGTAACCTTTGATGAAAAGAAGCAGATTGTCCGATGGACAATTGAACATAACAATAACTATAAAGCGGCTGCAGAGAAGTATGATATTAGTTACCAACGAGTTTATTCTTGGGTACGGAAGTACCGAGTAAATAGCGACTGGGAAGTACTAAAAGATAACCGTGGGCGTAATAAAGGAAAAGAG
>NZ_CANCWQ010000078.1:0-739 GCF_947381555.1 Limosilactobacillus pulli | reverse complement strand
CTCCTTTTTTAGTCTACTTTGAGTCTAACCTTGTTAGGCTTTTTTTGTTAAATGTTACGAACTAGCAAATCGCGTATCCAAATTGACTTATCATCAAATAATCTTAGTTCATTATACACCCGTCTATAAGCACACCATAATGATACGGGTTGAAAAATACACGAAAAAATGAGGCATCTCGCCGCTTGGCGAGATGCCCCATTTCATTATCCTAGTGATTTTATTTGCCGCAAATCTGCCGAACGGTTGGATTCCATGGTAAATAAGCCTTCAGATCCAGGTTCTGAGAGCGTGTGTAGGCTTCAAAGATCAATTTCAGATATTTGAAGACATCCAGATTATTTAGTTTGGCCGTCTGAACGATCGTATAGAAGATCGCATTGGCTTCCGCACCGGCTGTAGATTTCGCAAACAAGCTGTTTTTGCGAATGATGGTCGACGGTCAGATGCTCTGCTCAACCGAGTTATTGCTTAACGGCAGCTCGCCAATCTCAAAGATCTGATATACACGATCCTTAAGTTTCAAGGCGTTTTTGACTGCGTCTTTCAGCTTATGCATCGGATAAGCAATCCCTTCAATAAAGCGATAGTAGGCATCCAACAGTGGTTTGACCAGTTTTCGTCGCTGCGCTTTTTTATCAACCGGCGTTTTATACCTCAAGACGTTAGTTGCTAGTTTGTAACATTCCCATGACTTCTAAATTATGGGTCAGCATAATTGCCTCAATGTTCATTTGCA
>NZ_CANCWQ010000077.1:0-794 GCF_947381555.1 Limosilactobacillus pulli | reverse complement strand
GATGATGAACAAGCAGAATTACTTAAAGCCATTTTGGAATTGGAAAAAAAGCATAAGTGGACCTTGGGTTATTTAGGCATGACGACGCAACTAGCTTTTGAAAATAAATTGGATTTCAAGGCCGGCTTAAAGCGGGTTACTAACTGCATGCAAAATCACGGGATCAAGGCAAATATCCGTAAGAAGAAGCATAATCGGATTAAACGTCACGAGGAATACATCAATGACAACTTACTTAATGAGCAATTTGATCGTCAGAACAAGAATGAGGTTTGGGTGACTGATACTACCGAAGTTGTGTATGGTAATGAGCAGGTAAGGAAGGCGCGCGTGCATGTAGTGATGGATCTATATGGTCGCTATGTTTTGAGCTACAACATTTCGGCTACTGAAACGGCCGCATCAGCGATCGAAGCCTTTAAGCGTGCCTTCAAAGTAGAACCAGACGCTCAGCCAATGATCCATACGGATCGTGGCGCAGCTTACTGCTCAATGGCTTTCAATGATTACTTAGCTGAGCAAAACTGCATCCATAGTATGTCTCACCCCGGTCATCCATGGGAGAATTCGCCAATGGAGCGTTGGTGGAATGACTTTAAGCTCATCTGGTTAGCTAAGCGAGCTCGCCCTAAAACCTTGGCAGAATTGGAACAATCTGTCCAGCAGGCCATTAAATATTTCAATACCGAACGAGCTTATGCATCAAAAAACGGCTTGAGCGCAGAAAAGTTCCGCGCTCAAGCCGCATAAATAATTTTTCTATTTAAACTGTATACTTGACAGGCAATAGTGCC
>NZ_CANCWQ010000076.1:0-819 GCF_947381555.1 Limosilactobacillus pulli | reverse complement strand
ACCAGTTTAACAAAGAAATTCTTGACGCGCTATCTTCTGACTCTAAAACATCATTAAAAGATGTCTTTCGCAATCAGTTAGAACAAACCGTCAATACATTACTTCAAGAAGAATTGTCGGCAGTCTTAGGCTACCAACCCATGCGCCATATAAGCATATTGCGGCGAAGGTGGAGCTTAAAGGGATTGTTTAACCATCTTAACGACTGGCCGCGATGAAATTTTGGCCTTACTAACTGGCTTACCTTTGGCTTTGAAAACGGGTGCCACAATATCATGCTTCTCTTCCATAAAGAAATCCTCCTGTACTGAATCTTATGCCTTCAGTATAGGAGGATTTGTCGACCACGCCTAGACGTATTGTTATTGACTGCTTACGTTATGCCGTGTTTACTCACCGCACTAAAAGACGGGTCCCCCATTTTCTGAGGAACCCGCCTTTAGTGCGGTTAACTATTGAATTAATCTTCCTTCTTGCGCTTACCGCCAAGCCCGAGCAGCCCGAGCAGTCCGAGCAACAACATGCCCAAGCCACTAGCGGCTAACAGGGAACCTTGTTCATTCCCGGTTTGTGGCAGCGTCTTGGCTTGTGACTTTGCTTGTTGCCCAGCCTTAGCAGTGTTAGGCTGCGTCTTCCAACTATACGTTGTCCCCTTTGGCAAAGTGTCTTGGTTGGTGACTACGCTGGTTGGATCAACTGGCGCGTTTTGATCAGCCGGTGGCGTGTATTGATCCGCGTTTGACTTCACGTTGACCGTAACCGGGACGTCCTCGCTTGACCCATCTGGGTAAGCTACATGCAAAAGACCAGTGGCTGGTT
>NZ_CANCWQ010000075.1:0-859 GCF_947381555.1 Limosilactobacillus pulli | reverse complement strand
CTTCACGTTGACCGTAACCGGGACGTCCTCGCTTGACCCATCTGGGTAAGCTACATGCAAAAGACCAGTGGCTGGTTGCCCAGCCTTAGCAGTGTTAGGCTTCGTCTTCCAACTATACGTTGTCCCCTTTGGCAACTTGTCTTGATTGGTGACTACGATGGTTGGATCAACGTCCGCGTTTTGATCAGCCGGTGGCGTGATTACCGTTGGCGTGTATTGATCCGCGTTTGCCTTCACGTTGACCGTAACCGGGACGTCCTCGCTTGACCCATCTGGGTAAGCTACATGCAAAAGACCAGTGGCTGGTTGCCCAGCCTTAGCAGTGTTAGGCTTCGTCTTCCAACTATACGTTGTCCCCTTTGGCAACTTGTCTTGATTGGTGACTACGATGGTTGGATCCACTTCCGCGTTTTGATCAACCGCTGGCGTGATTAACGTTGGCTGGTATTGATCCTTGTTTGCCTTCACATTGACCGTAACTGGGACGTCCTCGCTTGACCCATCTGGGTAAGCTACATGCAAAAGACCAGTGGCTGGTTGCCCAGCCTTAGCAGTGTTAGGCTTCGTCTTCCAACTATACGTTGTCCCCTTTGGCAAAGTGTCTTGGTTGGTGACTACGATGGTTGGATCAACTGGCGCGTTTTGATCAACCGCTGGCGTGATTAGCGTTGGCTGGTATTGATCCTTGTTTGCCTTCACATTGACCGTAACTGGGACGTCCTCGCTTGACCCATCTGGGTAAGCTACATGCAAAAGACCAGTAGCTGGTTTCCCAGCCGTCTCAGTGTTAGGCTGCGTCTTCCAACTATACGTTGTCCCCTTTGGCAAAGTGTCTTGGTTGGTGACTACGCTGGTTGGA
>NZ_CANCWQ010000074.1:0-866 GCF_947381555.1 Limosilactobacillus pulli | reverse complement strand
CAGAAGTTAAGCTTCAACGCGCCGAAAGTAGTTGGGGGATCGCTCCCTGCGAGGATAGGGCATTGCCATGCAAATCTTTTAAAAGGGTAAGACTTCTGGTTAGCCCTTTTATTTTTTTGGAGGATTAGCTCAGTTGGGAGAGCATCTGCCTTACAAGCAGAGGGTCACAGGTTCGAGCCCTGTATCCTCCATTCGTCGGATATTGGGCTATAGCCAAGTGGTAAGGCAACGGTTTTTGGTACCGTCATGCGCTGGTTCGAACCCAGCTAGCCCAACTTGAGCCGTTAGCTCAGTCGGTAGAGCATCTGACTTTTAATCAGAGGGTCGACGGTTCGAACCCGTCACGGCTCATTAAGTTAATACGTATGCGGAAGTAGTTCAGTGGTAGAACATCACCTTGCCATGGTGGGGGTCGCGGGTTCGAATCCCGTCTTCCGCTTTTATCATGCACCCATAGCGCAATTGGATAGAGTGTCTGACTACGAATCAGAAGGTTGAAGGTTCGACTCCTTCTGGGTGCATTTTTCGGGAAATAGCTCAGCTTGGTAGAGCACCTGGTTTGGGACCAGGGGGTCGCAGGTTCGAATCCTGTTTTCCCGATTTAAGATTATCGCGGTGTAGCTCAGCTGGCTAGAGCGTCCGGTTCATACCCGGGAGGTCGAGGGTTCGATCCCCCCTGCCGCGATAAATGGGTCTATAGCTCAGTTGGTTAGAGCGCACGCCTGATAAGCGTGAGGTCGGTGGTTCGAGTCCACTTAGACCCATAACTTGCAAAAGTTTTTTTTATGATAATGACCCATTAGTCAAGCGGTTAAGACACCAGCCTTTCACGCTGGTATCGTGGGTTCGAATCCCGCATGGGTCAC
>NZ_CANCWQ010000073.1:0-950 GCF_947381555.1 Limosilactobacillus pulli | reverse complement strand
AAAACTCAAATAACGCGGTGTTCTCGGTTTAATTGTGAATAAAGAAATAAATATTATTTAGTTTTCAAAGTACAAGCTGAGGGTAGACCCCTCAAAACTGAACACAGTTTCAACGAATGTGCAGGTTTCCGATTAATTCCTTAGAAAGGAGGTGATCCAGCCGCAGGTTCTCCTACGGCTACCTTGTTACGACTTCACCCTAATCATCTGCCCCACCTTAGGCGGCTAGCTCCCCGAAGGGTTACCCCACCGACTTTGGGTGTTGCAAACTCTCATGGTGTGACGGGCGGTGTGTACAAGGCCCGGGAACGTATTCACCGCGGCATGCTGATCCGCGATTACTAGCGATTCCGACTTCGTGCAGGCGAGTTGCAGCCTGCAGTCCGAACTGAGAACGGTTTTAAGAGATTAGCTTGCCCTCGCGAGTTCGCGACTCGTTGTACCGTCCATTGTAGCACGTGTGTAGCCCAGGTCATAAGGGGCATGATGATCTGACGTCGTCCCCACCTTCCTCCGGTTTGTCACCGGCAGTCTCACTAGAGTGCCCAACTGAATGCTGGCAACTAGTAACAAGGGTTGCGCTCGTTGCGGGACTTAACCCAACATCTCACGACACGAGCTGACGACGACCATGCACCACCTGTCATTGCGTTCCCGAAGGAAACGCCCTATCTCTAGGGTTGGCGCAAGATGTCAAGACCTGGTAAGGTTCTTCGCGTAGCTTCGAATTAAACCACATGCTCCACCGCTTGTGCGGGCCCCCGTCAATTCCTTTGAGTTTCAACCTTGCGGTCGTACTCCCCAGGCGGAGTGCTTAATGCGTTAGCTGCGGCACTGAAGGGCGGAAACCCTCCAACACCTAGCACTCATCGTTTACGGCATGGACTACCAGGGTATCTAATCCTGTTCGCTACCCATGCTTTCGAGCCTCAGCGTCAGTTGCAGACCAG
>NZ_CANCWQ010000072.1:0-965 GCF_947381555.1 Limosilactobacillus pulli | reverse complement strand
ACGTCAATTGCTAGTTTGTAACATTCCAAATTTTGCTAGATTATTCGTCATGACAAGTGCCTCGATCTGTGCTTGCAATCCCACCAAACTACGAGCATAAGTCTGTTCGCTTCCCAAGAGTTTCAATTTAGCAAATGAAGTCTCAATAAGGCGACGCGTCCGCTTACGGGCTGACCGATTATGCTGTTTTGCACCTTTCATATTTGAACGATACGGCGTCCAGATGTCGTGACCTTGTTGCTTAACCTTACTTCGTAAGTCTTTACCGACGTAGCCGACGTCAGCTAGAATTTGTGGACAAGGGCAGTTTTGAATCAATTCTGGAGCAGCCTTAACGTCATGGATTGAAGCTGGTGTCACTTCATAATCGAGAATCAGGCCGCTAGGTTCTACGATCATGTGAACTTTGAAACCATAGAAGTACAGCTGTTTCGTAGCGTTATAGCCAATGTTAGCAATCCCAGCAAACAAGCGAGCTCGAGCATTACGAACCCCTTGACAAAGCGGGAGCGGATAACTATCGATAATGGCTGTTTGGGAAGGCGTAGTCCACGTTAGCAATCCTCGGCGAATTGCTTGAAAAACTGGTGTGACCTGGTTAATCCGACGGATTAGGCGGGAATACTCCAACAAGGGTAACGAAGGGATCGTAGCTTGCACTAAATCGTAAAAGGCCGTCCAAGTTGGAACATGATATTGCGTTTTGAGGAGCATTAGGGCCATTATCTCAGCGTCAGATAGTTTGACGTGTTCAATATTGCGCCGTTCCATAAATTTTCGTGGGACAAAATCTTGCATCAACTGTTGTAATTCAGAACAAGTGTAGGCAAAAACCGCTTGAAAATCATGGCGATCATAACTAGACTTAAAGTAGCTTAACAAGGCAAAGACTCCTTTTTTAGTCTACTTTGAGTCTAACCTTGTTAGGCTTTTTTTGTTAAATGTTACGAACTAGCAAATCGCGT
>NZ_CANCWQ010000071.1:0-1056 GCF_947381555.1 Limosilactobacillus pulli | reverse complement strand
CCTAAATTTCAAGAATAAGTTAGCCACTGGACTCAAATAAATAATACTGACCAATTGATTATTGGTTGATGGAGCTGTGATATCTCTTGGTAGAAGGCCTTACGATAGATATCCATTGACGAATGTCCATTAAACATAGCTCGTGGATAGTGATTCATCCAATCATTAGTCGCTATGATCTGAGCACTACTATAGTTATTTATAGCTTCACCTTTGGTAATCTCCTTGCGGAGAAACCGGTTATTGATCTCATTGGATCCACGTTCCCAAGGGGAATACGGATCAGCATAGAAAACATGATCGTGAACTTGTGTTAACTCACTAAATTCTGAACCGTTGTCAGAGGTTATTGTCTTAAAGATGCGATAGTAAGCATCTGTGCCCATTTTCTGGCGTAAATTTATAAAGAACTGATTTACTGCATGCGCAGTTTTACCAGCAATTTTACTCGTGATATTAACTCGTGAAAGGCGATCAGTCATTACTAGTACAACACTGTCATTACCGTTTTTCTGTCCCTGAACTGTATCTAGTTCCCAATGGCCAATTTCGGACCGTTGGTCCGCAGTTTGAGGTCGTTGAGCAATATTAGGCCCTAAGCACCTTTTAGCTTGCGGATGAGTTCGATGATGCTTACGTTTAGGCTTTTCAAAGAGGTCTAAATTGGACGTACGAAGCACACCCTCATTAATCCATTGATATAAAGTTACAACCGACTTTGGGATCAGGGTGCCATCATTCATTAAATCTCGAGCCTTATAAATAACCGCTTGTGGGGAGTAATGGTGGTCGTCAAACTCACCAAGCATTAGCTGATCAGCTAATCGTAAAAATTGCTTTGAAGAATAATATAAGCGACGACGACCAGAATGGCGGTGATGTTCAAGATATGTGGCCTGACCAGCTTCATAACTATAGATGTAGTAAGAATATTCGTAAATCTTACCATTAGATTTTTGACGACGAAGTTGGCGGACCGTACCACGGTTGAGCTCGTTATTAATTGTTTGATGATTAACTCCTAATTGGCGACCAATTGCGCGATTGGAAAGTCCT
>NZ_CANCWQ010000070.1:0-1058 GCF_947381555.1 Limosilactobacillus pulli | reverse complement strand
GGCAGATTGTAAAATTTAAGTTGAACATTTAAGTGGACAGAAAAACCCATAAAGGTCTTTAATGGTGTTGCTAAACTAAATCCATTGAAAGAAGGACCTTTATGGGTACCACTATCTTATCATTTTCAGACCGCGTTGTCATTGAAACACTTCACAACGAAAAACGTTCCTTACAGTATATCGCCGACTACTTGGGCTTCAGTAAGACCACTATTTTTAATGAGCTTCATCGACTGGACGTTGTTGCTTATCAGGCACAATTAGCACAAGCCGACTTTGAAAGGAAGATTGCGCAACGAGGGCGTAAATCTTCTTTAACCACTAATCTTAAACAGTTGATTGAAGAGAAAATCAAAGTTCAAAAATGGTCAGCGGAACAGGTCGCTCATGTGGTTGGAATTGCTTATAAGTCCATCTATAACTGGATTGATCAAGGCCTGCTCGATTTACAGTTGAAGGACTTGCCAGATCATGGCATTCGCCGCCATCGAACTAAAGAGAAACGCGGCACTTTTAGCCATGGACGTCCAATTGAAGAACGCCCAACTGCTATTGAAACTCGTCAAGAGTTCGGCCATTTTGAGGCTGATACAGTACTTTCTGGCAAGCGTAAGGGACAAGCTGTCGCTACTTTTGTGGAACGGAAGAGTCGCCTGACGATTGTTAAACGACTTCATGGGCGTGATAGTCAATCAATGAAGCAGGCAGTAGTAGAACTAGCTCATCAGCTCAACGGAAGACTTAAGACCTTAACGGTTGACCATGGTAAAGAATTTGCGGATTATCAGGCGATCGAAGCCTTAACCAGTACCCAAGTTTACTTTGCCCATGCTTATTCACCACATGAACGTGGTAGTAACGAGAATCGCAATCGAGTCCTGCGACGGTTCATTCCTAAGGGACAACCAATTGAAGAGCTAAGTGATGATGAGCTAATTCAAATTAACTGGTACTTAAATTCCCGACCGCTTAAATGTCTCAACTGGCATTCACCAATTGAGATCTTTTTGCTTAATCTGCGCCAATAGATTTGTTCAAGTTATTTCTTGCAATCTGCC
>NZ_CANCWQ010000069.1:0-1096 GCF_947381555.1 Limosilactobacillus pulli | reverse complement strand
TGAGTATTTACAATCTAAGTGCAACAGATTTTAAAAAATAAACCCATAGCGGGTAGAATATGTTTAACGACCAAATCAAACTATTCGAGGTAACCCGTTATGAGCTATATACATCTTACTATAAAAGAACGTGAAATGCTTATGTGTTTAAAGGCTAAAGGATTAACTATTCGTGCAATTGCCTTACACATGAAGCGTAGTCCAAGTACTATTTCTCGTGAATTAAAGCGTTGTTCTGGTAAATACTCTGCTAATACTGCTGAAAATGACTATCACTTAAAACGTCGTAATTGCCATAAACCACTGTTGCTAGATAGTCATCCACTATTGCGCCGTAAAATTGTTCATTATATTTTAGATTTACATTGGTCTCCTGAACAAATCGCTGCGCGATTTGCGAAAGAACATCAGTGGTGTGTTAGTTATAACACCATCTATCGTCATATTTACAAGTATAATTTAGGCGAACAGTATTCATCTCATGGTGATACCGGAATTAAACGACATTTAAGACATAAGCATCACACCCGTCATCCTAAAAATACCAGGAGGCATCGGGAAGCCCAGACAGATTATATTTCAATTCATGAGCGCCCTAAATTCATCAATGAGCGTCAGCGCATTGGTGATTGGGAAATAGATACTGTAATGGGGAAAACTGGACACTCTGTTCTTTTAACAGTCGTTGATCGTCTTAGTCGATTAGTATTGATCAAAAAGATCAATCACAAAGAAACAGCTGATGTTAATCAGGGCTTAGTTGATCTCTTAGGATCTATCCCTAAAGAATTTGTCCATTCATTGACTCCAGATCATGGGCGTGAATTTCTTAGCCTAAATGATATTCGAGAACGTTTAGGAGTAGCTATTTATTGGCCAGATCCATATTCACCAGAGGAAAGAGGAACTAATGAAAATACTAATGGCCTAATTAGGGAATACTTTCCTAAAAGAACTGATATTGATGACTATACAGATAAGGACGTCAGTTTCTGCCAACATCAGCTGAACCGGCGTCCTCGAAAAGTGTTAAATTATGAAACCCCATATGAAGTATTTTTTGAGAAATCGTTGCACTTGGTTTGACAATTCGTCA
>NZ_CANCWQ010000068.1:0-1250 GCF_947381555.1 Limosilactobacillus pulli | reverse complement strand
TGATACCTGATGTCACGCCGAATGGCGTTTTTTATTTACCACCAACTGGGTGGCTAACTTCATTCTATAATCCACCAAAATTAACAAATGTATTCATAACTTGTTTTTTAGAAATGTTATATCGAGATATGCCTTGGGCTAAGACGGTCATTCGTTTTCTGAAATTTTCAGTCCTAAGTAAATAAGCCATATAATAAGAATCAAAATTTTGCTTTTCAAGAATCCTATATCCAAAGCAAAAACTATTTAAATAGGTATTTTTAGTATGACCAAGCCAAATAGAAGACATCCCAACTTCTTCGGGGGTTTCGGAAGAAGTGGTAAACAATATATCACCATATATTACTTGATTTTGCTTTGAATCAATTTCAACATGTTCAGTACCTCGAAGGTCAGCAATAGAGTTAGAAAAAACATTCATATAAGTAATGAAATTCGCATCGCCATGTCCGAAGTCATTTTTATTTTTTCCGGATAAACCGGAAAAAGTTTCTCCTATTTCTCCTAGCTTACGTTGCTCACACTTTTCAGTAAAGCCCTTAAACCGGAGCACTGGATATCCAGTTTCATCCGCAAACATTTTTTGCAGTAAAGCCTTTTTCAGCTGTTCTAACTGGCGCTGCTTTTCCTCATGCAAAGTGATAGTTCTATCTATTTGACTAAATAAACGTCCTATCTTTTTCTGTTCTTCAAGAATTGGAATATTCAACTTTTGTTTTAACAAATCTTTATTCACTAGATTTGTCATCATTGTTGCTTTTGTTGTAGACTTTCTCAAAACATCCCTCATTATGTTTTCATTATGAATATAGTACTTCCAAAACCAGAGATCGTGTTCTTTTTGTATTGGTCTATATATGTCAAAAATATGTGAAACTATGCCGTTAGCTAACGTATTCTCAACAAACCTGCCATATTGAAATTTTTTATTAGTATGGCCCTCAAAAGCAATATCTCCAATACGATAAACGTAGTAGGTTCTCATATATTTATCTGTTGAATTTTTAGGTGTAGTTCCCCATTTATTGTCAGCAACAGAAATAACTTTATCCTTAGAAAAAGATAAATCATTTTTTTCAGAAGACTTTTTGTAGATATCGGAAAATTTTCGTTGCTCCCATTAAATAGAGGTTATATATCAATCTATAAATATCTAAAAAGGTAAATATATCTAATACGCGATTTGCTAGTTCGTAACATTTAACAAAAAAAGCCTAACAAGGTTAGACTCAAAGTAGACTAAAAAAGGA
>NZ_CANCWQ010000067.1:0-1375 GCF_947381555.1 Limosilactobacillus pulli | reverse complement strand
CTTTTTTAGTCTACTTTGAGTCTAACCTTGTTAGGCTTTTTTTGTTAAATGTTACGAACTAGCAAATCGCGTATAATCAATGTACACAAATCAGTATAAGAGGTGAAAATATGGTTACCATCAAAGAGATTGCCCAACGATCCGGCTATTCTCCAGCTACGGTTTCACGACTGCTCAACAATGATCAGACGCTTTCGGTTACGCAGACGACGCGCAATAAGATTTTAAAAGTCGCCAATCAGCTTGGCTACTGGCAGGATCGTAAAAAGCCAGCAATTGCGCCTTCAATCGCATTGCTGTTTCGAATGAACAATCAAGAGCAGCTGCAGGATTCTTATTTTTCCAGCTTAAAGGATGCATTGTTGGAAACAATCGAAGATGCCGGTATGCGCGTAGAAGTCTTTCAGTATGCTGAGGAGCTGATTGACAATGCCGAGGACTTTCAAGGCTTTTTGTGTGTTGGCGATGACCAGGTTGAGTTGAGCATTTTTAAGCGGCTGCATCGCTTGCTGCCAGCTGGGGTATTTGTTGATACGGATCCCTTGCCACATCTTTTTGACTCGGTTCAGCCCAATCTGACCATGACGGTACGTGATGCCTTAGAGCAGTTTGCTGATGCTGGCTATCAACGAATTGCCTTTATTGGCGGGGTTGGTCCACGAATCGGCAAGCACCCAAGACGGCGCGACTCACGAGAAGCGGCATTTAAAATCGTAGCTGAAGAGATGGGTTTTAGGCAGGCCGATGTCTTTTCAGATGGTGCGTTTAGCGTGCTGAATGGGAGTCAGCTCGGAGAAAAAGCCGCCAAAAAATATGGCGATCAATTGCCTGAAGGCTTTTTAATCGCTTCAGATACCATGAGCGTAGGAGTGCTGCAGGCGTTTAACGATGCTGGTGTGATCGTGCCACGCGATACCAGTATCATCAGCATCAACAACAGTGATATTTCTGAATACGTTTCGCCACCATTATCGACTTATAACATTAATCAACAGGTAATCTCACGCATGGCCCTGAATATTTTAAAAGATGCCATTGCCAATCCGAAGCGTCCCCATGTTCATGCAATGGTCGATACCAATTTAATCGTGCGCGAAAGTTTTAAATTGAAATAAACTGAAAGATGCCCTGGTTAGCTAAGCTATCCCGATAAATCATTTACTAAATAAAGTAAATGATTTATTTTTATTGATAAATTATTTACTTTATTTAGTAAATGCGTACAATATAATTTGTAAGCGATTTCAAATAAATGCATTTAGATTGAAACGATCGATTACGAGATGGATTTGAGTGAGGGCTATAATGCCCTCTAAGTATACAGATGAAATAGAAAATTCATCTTATATTTGGAGGGCATTTAAAATTGGCTAGA
>NZ_CANCWQ010000066.1:0-1406 GCF_947381555.1 Limosilactobacillus pulli | reverse complement strand
AGCTCCATCAACCAATAATCAATTGGTCAGTATTATTTATTTGAGTCCAGTGGCTAACTTATTCTTGAAATTTAGGATTTGTTAATTTTCCGACAATGGAAGAACAAAGGAGAATTGGCAAAACTTTATTCTTAATTGATAAAACTATCACTTTGCATGACAAGAAAATCCAATATCTTAAACAACTTAAACGAGGGTTATTACAAAAGATGTTCGTCTAATTCAAAAAGGATAGCGGCATGAAACCGTTATTCTTTTTTGTTATAGTGATGCTAAATGCTGCATGATTTTTGAATTGTCTTTATTCTCTAACTCCTGAATAATATGGAGATAAGTTTGTTGAGTAGTCGTCATATCAGCATGTCCCAAACGCTTGGCAACACTAGCAATCGATACGCCTGCAAAAAGCAGCAAAGAAGCGTGAGTGTGTCTTAAACCGTGCACTGAGATTACTGGAATATCAAGTTCTTCACAATACCGTTGTAAAAGATTATTGATGGTTGAATTAAATACACGTTTCTGGACAAACAAAGGCTGATCTTCAGGGAAGTCTTGAGTAACCCGGTTAAGTTGCATTGCTAATTTCCAGTCAATCGAAACCTTGCGAATCGATGAAGCATTTTTAGTCGGTTTAAAGCCACCAGCATAATTTTTATAGTCCCAAGTTTTGTCAACGTTAATAGTTTGTCCTTCTAAACCAATGTCTTTTTTGGTTAGTCCCAAAGCTTCACCAAAGCGCAGGCCGGTTTTGGCAATGATTAAAATGAGCCAATCAAAGCTGGGAAACTGTGATAAATCAAGGTGGCGCAACAGTAATTTTAGCTCAAACTCATTTAAATATTTAGTTTTCTTCTCGGTTGGTGTTTTACCTTTGACAACAATTTTGCGGGTTGGGTCTCGTTTTAAATAGCCTTCATCATACGCATCAAGTAGCATAGCTTTTAATTGATGGTGGAAGTCCATCGTAGTTGCTTTCTCATGTGTTTTGGCAAATTCATTTAAGATCTGCTGATACTCTAGTCGTGATACATCAACTAATTTAAGTTCTGGGGCAATCTGTTTTAAGTGCCGATATGATAGCCAGTACTTCTCTAATGTGCGCTCTCGGACTGCCCCGTCCTTATACACCTCAATCCATTGAGCAAAGTAGTCATATAACAAAATTTGTTTTCTCCGCATAAAAAATCTCCTTAGCAAATATCTTGCTAGGGAGATTTTAAATTAGACGAACATCTTTTGTAGTAATGCGCGCTTGAGACGCTTTAGATTATCAATTTTATGCTGGTGATGGGTGATGAGGTTATCAACACTTAATAGCAACTTTGAAATTGGCAGATTGTAAAATTTAAGTTGAACATTTTAGTGGACAGAAAAACCCATAAAGGTCTTTAATGGTGTCGTCACAA
>NZ_CANCWQ010000065.1:0-1605 GCF_947381555.1 Limosilactobacillus pulli | reverse complement strand
GCGCAGAAAAGTTCCGCGCTCAAGCCGCATAAATAATTTTTCTATTTAAACTGTATACTTGACAGGCAATAGTGCCCGATTGGAATTAGTACACTTTTTGCTTTTTGGATTCGAGGTTTGGGTGGATAACATGCTGGATTTTCGGGTTGTGTAGATCAGTGTTCGTTTTAGGGAGTTGAGTAGATTAGGACACTGCCACGTTGTCATATTTTGTTACCATTATTGAGCAGAATTGTACACTCAACTATAATTTAGGAAAAGATAGTTGTAAGGATGGAAAATCATAAAATGGCAAATCGTCAAATTGAGATTGAAAATAAAGCAATGAAAGAAATCTTAATTGCTATGCATAATCTTGGTGGACAGGTTACTAGAAAACAAGTGCTGCAGGAACTTCATGATAATTCAAAGACATTCAGCGAGAAAGAAATTGATGAAGTTCGAATCTCCAAAAAGAGTGGTAAAGAATATCACCCTTTCAATTGGAAGTTTAACTTTGCAGTGAAATATCTAATTCTTGCTGGGTTTATTGAGACTGACAATGGACACGACTTAGAGCTTTCCAAGAAGGGGCGCACTATTGATATTGATGATTTTGACGCTGATAGGGATGTTAGGTCAATTTCTGAAAGCAAAATGCCCCACCGGAAGACAACTCGAGTTAAGTTTAATTCCGTTCCCGACAGCACCAACTCTAATCAAGATAATTCGGAAGACCTAGAAGAACCTTGGCGTCAACAACTGCTAGATACGTTAATCAAGATGAGTCCTAAAAAATTTGAGCTCTTTTGTCGTGGCCTGCTGACTAAAATGGGGATTGACGTCGATGATGAGATTGGGGTTCAATATGTCGCTGATGGTGGATTAGATGGCTTTGGGTATGTTCGTTCTGATGACTACCGGACTACAAGAGTAGCGTTGCAAGCAAAACGTTGGCAGGGAAAGGTTTCAGCACCAGAGATCGACAAATTTCGTGGTGCCATGGATAAATTTAATGCTGAGTTTGGGATTTTCATCACCAATTCAGACTTTACAAGAGATGCTGTTAAGACAGCGCGACAAGGAACCCGGATTATCACGTTGATTAATGGTGATCAGATTTGCGATCTAGTAGCCAAGTATAATTACTATGTTGAGCCAATAACTACCTATCGCTTGAAGAGCTTTTATTTAGACGAGGATTGATTTAGAAGGGAATGATTAAATGTCTTTAATCTCGGATTCCATAATCGTTGCTGAAAAAGTACAATCAATTGCCAAAAAATATAAGGATAAGGAATTGAATGATGAGATAATACTGCTTCAACAAAAACTCAGTTTACTTAGTAATGAAAATATTAAGCTAAGAGAAGAAATAGCTGAAATAAGATCAGATGTTCTTAGTAATAAGAATGTGTATATGGATGACAACGGTTTTCTTAGAAGAAAAAACGATGAAAAAAAGTATTGCCCAAAATGTTGGAACAAGGATAGAAGGTTATCTATAATGCCAAACCATGGTGTGAAAGAATTTGATGGTATTAATGAGTATACGTCAATTGCTAGTTTGTAACATTCCAAATTTTGCTAGATTATTCGTCATGACAAGTGCCTCGATCTGTGCTT
>NZ_CANCWQ010000064.1:0-1832 GCF_947381555.1 Limosilactobacillus pulli | reverse complement strand
GAGGCTGGGAATTAACTATTATTTTCTAGCTTCTAACTAAGAAAATGCGAACTATGATTTTTGATTTAATCAAAAATTGTAGTTCGCATTTTTGGTTATTTACTAAAAAGGGTCTTAATTGGTTGATCATTTTACCCAATTTCGTTAAGTTCAATGCCATTAAGGTTAATCCGACATCATTTTCCACAGCCCGTTGGCCGCGCAAATGAGTTCGGCGTACGCCAAAATCCCTCTTCATGCGACCAAAGACTGGTTCAACGTCGAACTTGCGTCGACGATAGATCATCTTACCTTCATCGCTTGAGAGGGTCTCTTTGACTTTTGCTTTGTAATAATTCCAAGTTGGATTAACCTGGATGTAGCGCTGACGCTTACCTGGCGTTTTAGCTAACTGATCTAACTCTTCTGATGATTGATGTGTGTCGGCACGATAGAGTTTAAGATCGCGCTTAAATCCATACTTATCAGTTCGTTTACTGTAGCGATAAAAACTGAAGCGAACGCCTAAATGATCAATATAGTAGTCATCTTCGGCATTGTACTGCCAATTCTGAGGTTTTGTTGGATCATTTTTGAACTTACGCTTCTGCTCTTTTTGATAGGTGGTGTATGGAATGAGTGGTTGCTTATCGAATTGGTCAAGCAGTGTTGTGTAATTATATTCACTACCGTAACCAGCATCAGCTACCACGTGTGTAAAGAAATCCAAGCCATGGAATTGCTTAAGAAATGGCACTAAAGTCCTAGTATCAGTAGGATTGGAAAATAAAGCATAATCAAGGACAAACTGATTATGCGTGGCAATCTGAAGATTATATCCGGGTTTGAGTTCTCGGTTCATCATCGGATCTTCTTTCATGCACATAAAAGTTGCGTCGTGGTCTGTTTTCGAAAAGCTATTTCGTCCTTGAAAAATATCTTCGACACGTTCATATTTTTTAGCCCGTGGAATTAAGTCTTCTCTCAGTTGACGACGAAGCTTCTTTAGAAAACGTCGCCGACGTTTTCTAACTGAACCACCTTTAATTATTTTCGGCTCCTGTTTAATGGCTTCGTCTAGATTAGTGATTTCTTTTTCCACTTCTTCAGCCATTAATTCCATACCGTCGATAGATTCAATCATTTCTGGTTTCATCTCTTTGATGACTTGCTTTTCTACTAACTCATCATAAATACTAGCCGTCTTTTCTCTCAACTTAGCGTGATACTTTTCTATTGCCCGACGCCAAGTAAACGAGTACTTATTAGCATCCGCTTCAACCTTAGTGCCATCAATAAAGACTGCATCATTTTGAATTAGCCCATGGTCCGTAAGAGCCATAGTAAAGTAAACAAAGGTACGTTTTATTAAGTTCCTGGCGTGCTCACTCCGTCGAAAGTTATTGATGGTATGGTAACTGTATGAATGATCACGGGCTAACCATCGCATTGGTAAGTTTTCTTCTAACAAGGTTTCTATTTTCCGGCCAGAATAAGTTTGACGAGAGTACGCAAACAACAGAATTTTTAACATCAGTGCAGGGTGAGAAAGTGGGCGGCCGGTGACGGCCACGTTCTCTTCTAACAAAACCTCTTGTGGAATGGAATCGACAAAAGTATCAATTAACCGAACCAGATGATTTTTTGGCACATTGTAGTCATAATTTAGTACGAATTCTGTTTGTCCCGTGATATAATTTTGATACATGAAAATCGCTCCTTTATGTTTGTTTTTAGGGGTAATTACATCATATCAGGAACGATTTCCTGTGTACATAAGAAGCCGGACGATGAACCAAGATTTGATTCATCGTCCGGCTTTCATTTTGGACTGAGAGTTTTTTCCCAGCCTC
>NZ_CANCWQ010000063.1:0-2099 GCF_947381555.1 Limosilactobacillus pulli | reverse complement strand
GAAAACACCGATTTGAAATTGTCGGTTTTCCTACAATTTTTTATACTAATTGCATTAAATCTTTTGAGGTGATTTGATGCGACTAGAATTACAAGAGGAGTTAATATTTTACAAAATGGCAAAAATTAAACCTAATTATGCGGCCCTAGGCCGTCAATATAATTGCGACCCTAGGACAATTAAGCGGTATTTAAATAATCCACAAGCCGGTAAACGACAAACTAACAAGCGTCGCCCAAGTAAGTTGGACCCATACCGTGATGTTATCAAGGATAAATACAAAACCTGTTCTGCAACAGCCATTTTCTATTTCATTAAAGAATTAGGCTACGAAGGCGGAATTTCAATTTTGCGTGATTACTGTCACCAGTTGAAAAAAGCACAATACCAACAGCCAGTGATTAGAGTTGAAACTGCACCTGGTGATGTAAGTCAGGTTGATTGGAAAGAAGACTTAGTCTTATATACCCGAGAACACCGCCCCATTACTTTTTCACTATTTTTGTATGTATTGGGTTATTCACGCAAAAAATTCTTAAAGTTAGTTTTTGACCGTAAACAAGACACACTATTTCAATGTTTGATTGAGGCTTTTCAGAATACTGGCGGTGTTCCTCAAAGAATTTATTTCGATAATATGAAAACGGCGGTTGATCACGCCAAGAGTAGCTATCGAAAAGTTATTTGGAATTCACGCTTATTGAATTTCTCTAAAGCCGCAGGCTTTATTCCCCAAGCCTGTCGGCCCTTCCGTCCCCAAACCAAAGGAAAAGTCGAAGCCTTAGCGAGAACCGTAGACCGTATTAAAGTTTATAATCACGAATTTCAGGATGAGAAGGCGTTAAAAAATATCGTGAAGCAGCTTGAAACACAGCTCAATCACGAAATAAGCCAAGCAACTGATCAAAGACCAGAAGATTTATGGATAAAAGAAAAAGAATATTTACAGCCATACAATCCAATCCTTTTGAATTCATTAGTTGATCACGATCTAACCCGCAAAGTTAGTAATGAATCGATGATCACCTATCTAGGCAATAAATATTCTGTACCTGTAAAGTATATCGGGCAAACAGTTAACGTCAAGGTTACAGACCAAAAATTAATGATTTATCATGCCTCACGATTGGTTCGACAACATTACCTGAGTGATAAAAAACTAAATTATCATCGCGATGATATGAAAGAAATCCTTGGGACAACTATTTTTCATGACTTAGATGACGATAATTTGGCAGAACAGGTAGAAATAAATTTACGCATGTTTGATCAATTATAGTGGAGGAATGACGGATGACTATCTATACACAATTAGAAGACAATTTAGAAAAGCTCAAGCTGACTGCAATCAAAGAATATTTGCCAAATTACTTGAATAATAATGATTTATCTTTAGTAGAAGCTCTAGAACAGCTAACTGCAAAAGAAATAACATATCGAACTGAACGATCAGCTAAAATGTCCATTCATATTGCACACTTTCCTTACGACAAAGGCTTGAATGATTTTGACTTTAACTTTCAACCTTCGGTTGATAAAAACCGTATCATGAACTTAAAATCGATGAATTTTGTTTCGTTAGCACAAAATATCTTATTTATCGGGTCTTCAGGAGTTGGCAAAACGCACTTAGCAACTGGATTAGGAATGGAGGCCTGTAGGAATCATCTCAGTACTTATTTTGTCAATTGTCATGAACTAATTGAACGGCTCAAACTTGCCCACCAAGAAAATCGTCTTGAGGCAATATTAAAAAACTACAGTCGTTATAAGCTTTTGATTATTGATGAAATAGGCTATCTACCTATTGACGATTTGGGATCAGATCTTTTCTTTCAGTTAATAGCTCGTCGATATGAAAAGAAATCAACAATCATTACCACTAATATTCCACTATCCAAGTGGGGTCAAACATTCTCTAATCCAACAATTGCGAATGCGATCTTAGATCGCTTAGTTCACCATTCTGAAATATTCAAAATTACTGGAAAATCATATCGAATGAAAGACTATCAAGAACAACAGACAACAGAAACAAATCGGTGAAAAACTACATTTTTAAACCGGTGAAATCCTACATTTTAAAATCGGTGTTGACA
>NZ_CANCWQ010000062.1:0-2202 GCF_947381555.1 Limosilactobacillus pulli | reverse complement strand
GTAGATCTTGCCATTGATCGTCTGCAAGCCATACTGCATCTGACCCTGCGCATTATAATAGACCGTCTTGCCGCTTGTTAGTTTCGTAAAGCCGGTGCTTGCCGACCCATCACTCGTAAAGTTGTACCATTTGTCATTGATTTGTGCTTCTTTGCCAGCGTACATCTCACCGCTCCATGTGTTGAAGTAGTAGATCTTGCCATTGATCGTCTGCAGCCCATACTGCATCTGACCTTGCGCATTATAATAGACTGTCTTGCCGCTTGCTAGTTTCGTAAAGCTCGTGCTTGCCGACCCATCACTCGTAAAGTTGTACCACTTGCCATTGATCTGTGCTTCTTTGCCGGCGTACATCTCACCGCTCCACGTGTTGAAGTAGTAGATCTTGCCATTGACCGTTTGCAGGCCATACTGCATCTGACCTTGCGCGTTATAATAGACCGTCTTGCCGCTTGCTAGCTTTGTAAAGCCTGTACTTGCCGACCCATCACTCGTAAAGTTGTACCACTTATTATTAATTTCTAATTCCTTATTGGCACACATTTCACCATTTTTAGTATTGAAATAGTAAAATTTTCCGTTGATTGTTTGAAGGCCATATTGAATTTTACCTTCTGAATCATAATGTACCGTCTTACCGTTAGATAATTTTACAAAATCAGTATTTCGATTTGCTGTTCTATCAACAGTTAGCGCAGCTTTCGTATTTTCTTTCGAACTATCAGTATTATTTTCTATTGAATCATTGTTAATACTTTTTTCTGTAGATTCAGTATTATTGTTTGACGATACTTTTGATTGTCCTGCTGTTTGGTCTAAATTAACAGTCGTTTCTTTTTGTTCATCTACATCATTTTTAGTATTAGTAGTTTGATCATCCCTATTAATATTTGTATTATCTTGAGTGCCTGTATACGTAGTATTTGCAGTAACGCTAGATTTCGCTACCGTGCTAGTTGCTGAAGATGATGTAGGAACATCTGTCGCATGTGTATTTACTTCATCCGCATAAGTAGTCTGTATACCACCACCTAATAAACTAATAGCTGTAATACCAGCTACAACCCATGCTTTTCCGCTTTTATACATTTTAAAGTGCTTTTTCTGATCAATTGGCTTTTTCATGATAAACAGAATATCCCCCGAAATATTGAATTAAAGTAATAGTTCATACATTTTTCGATTTTATCACTCAAGATTTTTCAATTCAATGCGAGATAAAAGTTCTATACCGTTTGGTTAATAAGATTAATACTTTATCTTAATTATCGATAACCAACAATTGAGTTTTACAATTATAAAATAAAAAAAAATATATAAAAAGCTCGCCAAATTTTGGCGAGCTTTCTTTATATTATACAGATATTGGTTTTAATTACTAGTTGAACTAGAACTGCTTGAGGAAACGACTTGTGCATTGCTTGGCAGTGGTCCACTCCAATCAGCATAGGTTGTTTGACCATTTTTGATTTGACGATCCATACCATCGCTATCAACGTTGTGAACTACACCATTACTGTCAGTCCAAGTAGCAACGTCATTTAAGCCTAGTTGGATATTGCTACTTTGAGCTGAATTGCTTGTGGAACTACTGGTGCTCTGACTTTCACTATCTGCCACGGCACTACTGTTAAAAGATTCACTATCCGCCTTGCTAGATGAAATCTTATTTTTTGAAGATGAATTTGAAATCTTCTTTGCTTTAGTTGCATTCTTCTTTTTAACTACTTTGCTTGAAGTAGCTTCACTCTTAGTTGTGTTCCGCGCAGATTTAGAACTATTTCCGCATCCAGCCATTAAAAATGTCATACCAAAAATCATGAAAATAGCCATTAAACTATTTTTTACTTTTTTCATTATGTGTATGCTCCTAATTTTTGTGCTTCAGTTATCCATATGGAGTATATTATAGCAAATTAAAGCTTATCAAGAAATATATTTAATCTACTCTTTACTCCCAATTCCTTTATTATCAAAGGAATACTGTACACCCGCTATTTTAACTTCACTATTGATCACCATCTCACCGCTCCACGTGTTGAAGTAGTAAATCTTGCCATTGATCGTTTGCAGCCCATACTGCATTTGACCTTGCGCGTTATAATAGACCGTCTTGCCACTCGCCAGTTTCGTAAAGCCGATGCTTGCCGATCCATCACTCGTAAAGTTGTACCACTTGCCGTTGATCTGCGCTTCTTTGCC
>NZ_CANCWQ010000061.1:0-2450 GCF_947381555.1 Limosilactobacillus pulli | reverse complement strand
GTAATTAGATGATCACTGCTCAAGCAACTGCGGCTGTTTGAGTAAATCGTCCGTATCTATGCAAATTGTGGTTCGGATACTCAATATAGAAGTGTCTGCTCACAAGCCATTGACTTTAGCCGATGGTGGTTGACAGGTAGAACGATGAATTTTTTTTGGCAAATATTTTGATGGTTGGAAATACTATCAGCAAACAAGACCATTGAATCCCTAAAATCATGCGAAAAGATAAAAATGCGATCATCTGTTTGATATGATTAGCAGATTTTTAACCTAAATTACGGTATTATTATACTAAAGCCTTTGAGAAGGAAGGTTATGACATGCCGCATAAAGCTGCCGATCCAGAAATCATCAAGGTTCTGCTGAAGCAAGAAATTATTCGACTGGGCATTCAAAACAATCCTAGCCGAACCGTTTATCAAGAACGCTATCACCGAGGCGAGGCACCTTCACCAAACAGTGCCATGCAAATTACCAAAATGTCTTGGAGTGATCTGGTACATGACCTTGGCTTTAACTATGATGCCAAGAAAAATATTGCTCAAAATGGCAAAAAGGGCGCCAGTAAGCATTTGGGAACCAAGCAGTCCATTCGTCTAGCCGATCCCAAAACTTGTGAACAGGTAGTCAATAATGCCTTAGAGCTGATGCGCTATGGTTTTTCGTTTGAGGAGCTTAAAAAACGCTATACAGCCAAATATGGGGAAAGTATCCGTAAAACCAGTCGTTGGAGCAAGTATTCCAATGCCGATCTGATGTTTTTGGTGGTTGATTATATGAAGGCCCACGAGCTGACGGGGCTTCATCAATATACTACCTATTTGAATGTACATAGTGATGCCATGCCAGCAACGGAAACCCTAAAAAAACGCCTGCAGCTCTCATATTCTGAACTGAACCGACTTTTGAAGATCTTACTGCAATAGTTGGCTATTACGATTCAAAAGAGTGCGTACTTTGCGAATTAGCTTGATATTGATAAAATGAAAAATTAGTATCTATGATTAAAGTATGGCACGATACTCTGTTAAGACAACCTATGAAAAAATAAAAATTTAGTTTAGGCAGCCTCATTGCGGTAATTTCCGCAGTGAGGCTGTTGCATTAACTTGAGATTTTAACCGTATTGAAGTACTCAACACCGCGTTTGACCAGAGCTTATAGTTCCGCCAGCGTCTTTGGATGTGGCTAATGCTCCAGTCGGGTGTACCTGAAATCATCCATATCGTTCAATTACCGCTTTATCTCCCGGTGTTTCCAGTGCAGATAGGCTGTGAAGATGTTTTGGCTGACCAAATAGCTGTTAAAAATAAATGTAAACGGCAGCAGTCGGTCTACGTATTTCTGAGCAATCAATTGCTACTTATTTTGGATCCACTCTGGTATTGGTGATTGCCAATGCCAGATTTTCATTAAAACAAAAGACAGCCATCAGTTTTACTGATGGCTGCTTAGTAAAGATATAACTGAATATTTTATGCCTCCGGTGGGGGTCGAACCCACACTCCCTCAACGGGAACTGGATTTTGAGTCCAGCGCGTCTGCCAATTCCGCCACAGAGGCATTAGTCTTTACTAAAAGGTGGTAACCGGATTTGAACCGGTGATCGAGGTTTTGCAGACCTGTGCCTTACCACTTGGCTATACCACCAAATAGTGTCTGAACGTTTCTGTTCAAACTATCTGACAATTGGTAAGTTGTCAGAGGAAAGGGCGGTATGTGGGATTCGAACCCACGCATGTCGGACCCACAAACCGATGTGTTAACCAAACTTCACCAATACCGCCAAAATATTCAGTTGAGCAGGGATAGTAGGAATCGAACCCACAATGACGGTTTTGGAGACCGTAGTTATACCGTTTAACTATATCCCTATAAAAATGGAGGAGGGTGGATTCGAACCGCCGAACCCGAAGGAACGGTTTTACAGACCGTCGCGTTTAACCACTTCGCTACTCCTCCATAAAGTGGCGCGGGACGGAATCGAACCGCCGACACACGGAGCTTCAATCCGTTGCTCTACCAACTGAGCTACCGAGCCATCCTTGTGGACGCAACTATTCAGTTGCAATGGAGGATACAGGGCTCGAACCTGTGACCCTCTGCTTGTAAGGCAGATGCTCTCCCAACTGAGCTAATCCTCCATAAGTGACCCATGCGGGATTCGAACCCACGATACCAGCGTGAAAGGCTGGTGTCTTAACCGCTTGACTAATGGGTCATAAGAAACGGAGAGTAAGGGATTCGAACCCTTGATACAGGCTTTAACCCGTATACAGCATTTCCAATGCTGCTCCTTCGGCCTCTCGGACAACTCTCCAATATCCGAACCCTGACACACAATGCCAGGTGCCAAAGTTCGTTTAGATTTGCATGGCAATGCCCTATCCTCGCAGGGAGCGATCCCCCAACTACTTTCGGCGCGTTGAAGCTTAACTTCTGTGTTC
>NZ_CANCWQ010000060.1:0-2599 GCF_947381555.1 Limosilactobacillus pulli | reverse complement strand
CCAAAACTTGGTTAAGTCCTCGACCGATTAGTAATGGTCCGCTCCATGCCTCGCGGCACTTCCACTTCCATCCTATCTACCTCATCATCTCTGAGGGGTCTTACTTCCATAAGGAATGGGAAATCTCATCTTGAGGCGAGTTTCACGCTTAGATGCTTTCAGCGTTTATCTCATCCATACATAGCTACCCAGCGATGCTCCTGGCGGAACAACTGGTACACCAGCGGTATGTCCATCCCGGTCCTCTCGTACTAAGGACAGGTCCTCTCAAATTTCCTACGCCCGCGACGGATAGGGACCGAACTGTCTCACGACGTTCTGAACCCAGCTCGCGTACCGCTTTAATGGGCGAACAGCCCAACCCTTGGGACCGACTACAGCCCCAGGATGCGATGAGCCGACATCGAGGTGCCAAACCTCCCCGTCGATGTGGACTCTTGGGGGAGATAAGCCTGTTATCCCCAGGGTAGCTTTTATCCGTTGAGCGATGGCCCTTCCATGCGGAACCACCGGATCACTAAGCCCGACTTTCGTCCCTGCTCGACCTGTCTGTCTCGCAGTCAAGCTCGCTTGTGCCTTTACACTCTGCGAATGATTTCCAACCATTCTGAGCGAACCTTTGGGCGCCTCCGTTATCTTTTGGGAGGCGACCGCCCCAGTCAAACTGCCCACCTGACACTGTCTCCCACCACGATCAGTGGTGCGGGTTAGAGTGATCATAATGCAAGGGTAGTATCCCACCAACGCCTCTGCCAAAACTAGCGTCCTGGCTTCTATGGCTCCTACCTATCCTGTACAAGCAGTACAAGCACTCAATATCAAGCTACAGTAAAGCTCCATGGGGTCTTTCCGTCCTGTCGCGGGTAGCCTGCATCTTCACAGGCAATTCAATTTCACCGAGTCTCTCGTTGAGACAGTGCCCAGATCGTTACGCCTTTCGTGCGGGTCGGAACTTACCCGACAAGGAATTTCGCTACCTTAGGACCGTTATAGTTACGGCCGCCGTTTACTGGGGCTTCAATTCAGGGCTTCGCCGAAGCTAACTCTTCCTTTTAACCTTCCAGCACCGGGCAGGCGTCAGCCCCTATACTTCATCTTACGATTTTGCAGAAACCTGTGTTTTTGATAAACAGTCGCCTGGGCCTTTTCACTGCGGCTGATCTTGCGATCAGCACCCCTTCTCCCGAAGTTACGGGGTCATTTTGCCGAGTTCCTTAACGAGAGTTCGCTCGCTCACCTTAGGATACTCTCCTCGACTACCTGTGTCGGTTTGCGGTACGGGCAGTTGATTATTCGCTAGAAGCTTTTCTCGGCAGCGTGACATCAACGACTTCGCTACTATAATTTCGCTCCCCGTCACAGCTTGTCAACCCGCTGATAAGCATTTGACTCATCAACTGACTTGCTGCTTGGCCGGACACTTCCAATCGTCCGGATCGCTTAGCCTTCTGCGTCACTCCATCACTCAAGCACAATCAACTGGTACAGGAATATCAACCTGTTGTCCATCGTCTACGCCTCTCGGCCTCGACTTAGGTCCCGACTAACCCTGGGAGGACGAGCCTTCCCCAGGAAACCTTAGTCATTCGGTGGACAGGATTCTCACCTGTCTTTCGCTACTCATACCGGCATTCTCACTTCCAAGCGCTCCACCAGTCCTTACGGTCTGACTTCATCGCCCTTGGAACGCTCTCCTACCACGCATCCATAAGGATGCATCCATAGCTTCGGTAATATGCTTAGCCCCGGTACATTTTCGGCGCAGAGTCACTCGACTAGTGAGCTATTACGCACTCTTTAAATGATGGCTGCTTCTGAGCCAACATCCTAGTTGTCTGTGCAATTCCACATCCTTTTCCACTTAGCATATATTTAGGGACCTTAGCTGATGATCTGGGCTGTTCCCCTTTCCACGATGGATCTTATCACTCACCGTGTGACTCCCGAGTAAAAATCAATGGCATTCGGAGTTTATCTGAAGTCAGTAACCCATGACGGGCCCCTAGTCCAAACAGTGCTCTACCTCCATGATTCTAAACCTCGAGGCTCCCCCTAAAGAGATTTCGGAGAGAACCAGCTATCTCCAAGTTCGTTTGGAATTTCACCGCTACCCACACCTCATCCCAACCATTTTCAACTGATACGGGTTCGGTCCTCCAGTGCGTTTTACCGCACCTTCAACCTGGACATGGGTAGGTCACCTGGTTTCGGGTACATAACTGCGTACTTCGTACGCCCATTTCAGACTCGCTTTCGCTGCGGCTCCGGTTTTTCCACCTTAACCTTGCACGCAATCATGACTCGCCGGTTCATTCTGCAAGAGGCACGCCGTCACACGTAAATGTGCTCCGACAGCTTGTAGGCACATGGTTTCAGGAACTGTTTCACTCCCCTCCCGGGGTGCTTTTCACCTTTCCCTCACGGTACTGGTTCACTATCGGTCACTAGGGAGTATTTAGCCTTGCGAGATGGTCCTCGCGGATTCCGACGGGGTTTCACGTGTCCCGCCGTACTCAGGATCCTGAACTGAGAGTGTGACGTTTCGTTTACTGGGCTATCACCATCTTTGGCGTCGCTTCCCAACGACTTCAACTACGTC
>NZ_CANCWQ010000059.1:0-2802 GCF_947381555.1 Limosilactobacillus pulli | reverse complement strand
ATCAGCCAGCGAAAGTGAATCTGAATCGGCATCTGAGTCAGCAAGTGAATCAGAAAGTGAATCCGAGTCGGAATCAGCCAGCGAAAGTGAATCTGAATCGACATCCGAGTCCGAATCAGAATCAGCCAGCGAAAGTGAATCTGAATCGGCATCTGAGTCAGCAAGTGAATCAGAAAGTGAATCCGAGTCGGAATCAGAATCAGCCAGCGAAAGTGAATCTGAATCGACATCCGAGTCAGCAAGTGAATCGACTTCGACGAGTGAATCTGAGTCTGTCAGTGAATCCGAGTCTGAAAGCACTTCGACGAGTGAAAGTGAATCGGAGTCCACGTCCGAGTCTGAAAGTGCTTCAACAAGTGAGAGCGAATCAGCCAGCGAATCCGAATCAACTTCTGAATCTGAGAGTGCGTCTGAATCTGCTAGCGAGTCTGAATCTACATCCGAGTCTGAAAGCACCTCAACGAGTGAGAGTGAATCAGCCAGTGAATCGGAATCTACTTCAGAATCTGAGAGTACGTCTGAATCAACCAGTGAATCAGAGTCCACGTCCGAGTCTGAAAGTGCCTCAACAAGTGAGAGCGAATCAGCCAGTGAATCGGAATCTACTTCAGAATCTGAGAGTACGTCTGAATCAACCAGTGAATCAGAATCTACATCCGAGTCTGAAAGTGCTTCAACAAGTGAGAGCGAATCAGCCAGCGAATCGGAATCTACTTCAGAATCTGAGAGTGCGTCTGAATCTGCTAGTGAATCGGAATCTACATCCAAGTCTGAGAGCACCTCAACGAGTGAGAGTGAATCAGCCAGTGAATCCAAATCAACTTCGGAATCAGAGAGTACGTCTGAATCAGCCAGTGAATCCGAATCTGCTAGCGAATCGGAATCTACATCCGAGTCCGAAAGTACTTCAACAAGTGAGAGCGAGTCGGTAAGTGAATCGGAATCTACATCCGAATCAGAAAGTACTTCGACGAGTGAGAGTGAATCAGAGTCCACATCCGAGTCTGAAAGCACCTCAACGAGTGAGAGTGAATCAGCCAGTGAATCCGAATCAACTTCAGAATCAGAGAGTACGTCTGAATCAACCAGTGAATCGGAATCTGCATCCGAGTCTGAAAGTACCTCAACGAGTGAGAGTGAATCAGAGTCCACTTCAGAGTCCGAAAGTGCTTCAACAAGTGAGAGCGAGTCGGTAAGTGAATCCGAATCTGCTTCAGAATCTGAGAGTACGTCTGAATCTGCTAGCGAATCGGAGTCCACATCCGAGTCTGAAAGCATCTCAACGAGTGAGAGTGAATCAGAGTCCACTTCAGAGTCCGAAAGTACCTCAACAAGTGACAGTGAATCGGTAAGTGAATCCGAATCAACTTCAGAATCAGAGAGTACGTCCGAATCAACCAGCGAATCGGAGTCCACTTCCGAGTCTGAAAGCACCTCAACGAGTGAGAGTGAATCAGCCAGTGAATCCGAATCTGCTTCAGAATCTGAGAGTACGTCTGAATCTGCTAGCGAATCGGAGTCCACATCCGAGTCTGAAAGCATCTCAACGAGTGAGAGTGAATCAGCCAGTGAATCCGAATCAACTTCAGAATCTGAGAGTACGTCTGAATCAACCAGTGAATCGGAATCAGCTTCAGAATCTGAGAGTACGTCTGAATCAACCAGCGAATCGGAATCTACATCCGAGTCTGAAAGTACCTCAACGAGTGAGAGTGAATCAGCCAGTGAATCGGAATCTACATCCGAATCAGAAAGTGCTTCAACAAGTGAGAGTGAGTCGGTAAGTGAATCTGAATCAACTTCAGAATCAGAAAGTACCTCAATGAGCGAGAGTGAATCAACTAGTGACTCTGAATCTATTTCTGAATCTGAGAGTACGTCTGAATCAACTAGTGAATCGGAATCTACATCTGAGTCTGAAAGCACCTCAACGAGTGAGAGTGAATCGGAGTCCACGTCCGAGTCTGAAAGTGCTTCAACAAGTGAGAGCGAGTCGGTAAGTGAATCTGAATCCACGTCCGAGTCTGAAAGCACTTCAACAAGTGAGAGTGAGTCGGTAAGTGAATCCGAATCAACTTCAGAATCTGAGAGTACGTCTGAATCAACCAGTGAATCGGAATCTACATCAGAGTCTGAAAGCACCGCGACGAGTGAAAGTGAATCAGAGTCCACATCCGAATCAGAAAGTACTTCAACAAGTGAGAGCGAATCAGCCAGCGAATCTGAATCCACATCCGAGTCTGAAAGCACTTCAACAAGTGAGAGCGAATCAGCCAGCGAATCCGAATCAACTTCAGAATCTGAGAGTGCGTCTGAATCTGCTAGTGAATCGGAATCTACATCCGAGTCTGAAAGCACCTCGACGAGTGAAAGTGAATCAGAGTCCACGTCCGAGTCTGAAAGTGCTTCAACAAGTGAGAGCGAATCAGCCAGCGAATCTGAATCTATTTCTGAATCAGAAAGCACTTCAACGAGTGAGAGTGAATCAGCCAGCGAATCTGAATCCACATCCGAATCTGGCAGTGAGTCAGTAAGTGAAGAAAACTCCACATCACTCAGTACGTCAACGTCAGAGGTAAACTCGACTTCGACAAATGAATCAATTGCCAATAGCACGTCAGCATCCGAAGCTGGCAGTGAGTCAGTAAGTGAAGAATCGGTCTCAATGAGCAACTCTACTTCGACGAGTGAAGCGTCAGCCTCAATGAGCAACTCTACTTCGACGAGTGAAGAGTCAGCCTCAATGAGCAACTCTACTTCGACGAGTGAAGAGTCAGCCTCCATGAGTAACTCGGCATCGAG
>NZ_CANCWQ010000058.1:0-3013 GCF_947381555.1 Limosilactobacillus pulli | reverse complement strand
TACCACGGTTGAGCTCGTTATTAATTGTTTGATGATTAACTCCTAATTGGCGACCAATTGCGCGATTGGAAAGTCCTAGTTTGTAAAACTTATATCTTTTCATATAAATGATATTATGTGATATGTTTTTTTATTTAGCACCATTGGTGCTATTTTTTTGCATTTTAGTTGTTAAAACAATTATATCTATTGGTATTTATTATATCATATGATATAATAAAAGAATGAAAGCAAATGAAGTTTTAAGACTGCTTCAAATCAGCCGACCTACCCTTCACCGGTGGCGAGAGGCTGGTATTCTCAAGGCAACTAAGCTGCCTAGTGGGCAGTACAATTGGGACGAGGAATCCGTCTTTGCTTTGCTTAATAAAGGTGAGAAGCGTGGTGCCTATCTGTATGCCCGAGTTTCTACACCTAAGCAGAAACAGGACTTGGAAAACCAATTAGAAGCCTTGCAGAATTTTTCATTGAAGCAGGGTTACCAAGTTAAGGGCGCTTTCAAGGATATTGCCAGTGGTATTTCATTCGAAAAGAGAAAGGAGTTTTTCAAACTGCTTGATCTTGTGATTGCCGGTAAGGTATCCAAGGTCATTATTACCTATAAAGACCGCTTAAGCCGTGTCGGCTTCAATCTCTTTAAATATCTTTTTGAGAAATACCACACAGAAATTATCGTCATGTCGGAACTGCACGACAAGAAAACTGACCAGCAGGAAATCTTCGAGGAGATTATTTCCTTGCTACACGCTTTCTCTATGCGAATGTATTCTAGTCGGCGTAAACGTATCAAGGAAGCCCTGGAACAAGAAGAAAAGGCAGGTGATCATGATGGCGAAACAGCTCAAGTCGAAGAAAAAACGTCGTCAGATGTTTAATCAGATTCGACAAGCAAAAGCTGAACAACAATACGAATACTTGGTTGAACGGCACATTGTTAAGCCATCCAACAAGTATTTTTCTACCTTGAATCATTTCAGTCATTTGGCAAACAATGTTTACAATCAAGGATTGTATCGCGTTCGCCAAAAATTATTTGCCGGCGAATGGATGAACTATGAAAAACTGGATAAAAGCATGAAGAAGTCCAATGAACAACGGGACTGCATGCTGTACAGTTCCATGCACTCTGTACATTTAGCACAGCAGGTTTTGAAACTGGTCGCTCAAAACATGACGTCTTGGAAGAAAGCACGAAAAGCCTATTTAAAGGCTCCAGGTAAGTTTACTGGTCGGCCTAAACTACCCAAGTATCACCAAAAAGGCGGTTTAACATCGTTTGTCGTTGATAATCAAACCGCTAAGCTTCGTGCTAATGGAATCGTTGAAATTCCGGTATTAAACTACTTCAAGATTCGATTACAGCACAAAGACACGAATAAAATTCAACAAGTGCGAATCATCCCCCAAAACGGCTGTTTCGTGGTAGAAGTAGTCTACAAGACTAACAAGGAAATCACCTACAAGCCAGATAACCACCGTTATCTGACCATTGACCCTGGTCTGGACAATGCTTTTACCTTGGCAACGAACGTACCAGACATTCAACCAGAAATCATTAACGGTCGTCCGTTGAAGTCGGTTAATCAGTATTACAACAAGCGTCGTGCTCAACTATCACGAATTTTAGATCTAGCTGGCTTGCCTAAACAGAGCCACCGCTTAACCCGCTTGGATTATCACCGTAATCAGAAAACGTTAGTATTCGCTCATGATGCAAGTAAGCGCATCGTAGAATTTGCGCTAAACCATGAACTGAATACAATCATTATCGGTAAAAGCAAGGGCCAAAAGCGCAGCTCCAACATGGGCAAGCGAAATAACCAGAACTTTATTGGTATTCCTCATCAACGCATGATTGAAATGATCGAATACAAGGCCAATTTATCCGGCATTGTGGTTATTCAGCAGAACGAAGCGTACACAAGCCAAACTTCGTTTCTTGATGGTGAGGAGCCAATCCATAGCAATGGCGACAAGGCACGCAAGAGCCGTGGTCTAGTGCCAGCCAAGCGCCGTATTAAGCGTGGCTTGTTCCGTTCCAATAATGGAACGTTAATCAATGCCGATGTGAATGGCGCACTTCAAATTCTACGAAAAGCAGTCCCCGATGCTTTTGCCTCGGTAAAAGCGGAGGAGATAGAGGGAGTCGGATTGCACCCCGTCAAGGTTAACCCGTTGTTCTAGGTAGGGCTAGTCTTGAATTGATGGTCACTGAGTAATGGCCTCGGCCATTCTTATACCGTCCAAACGTTTCACGAAAAAGCGCAAAGGCTGAAAGAGCTGTAAAGTTGTCCTTTAGGATGATGTTCCTCGAGAGCATCGTCCGCCCACCCGAACTCCGCAAGGAGGAAAGGTTCAGAGGTTGGCTCAATTAGGTTGAGCGAAAGTGAGTTATATCATATCACTAGATATTGTTTGATATAACTAAACTAGGAAACATCAATCTTCCGAAACTGCTTATGAGATTGTCAAATGCGAATAGGATGTTGAAAGATTTATACTCCCAAACCGCTGTTAAGTATTTTTGGGAAATCATCAGCAGCTTTGGCGATATATTAATTAAGAAAAAACACGCTGCCCTAGCCATATCGAGGTTAGGACAGCGTGTTTTTAGCTGGTGGATTATTTTTGCTGGTCTTTTAAAAGCTCAACGATTTCGGCTAGGTATTTTTCCTCAGCACTTGGCTCAGGAGCGGCGGGTTCTTCTTTATGGCGAAGCATTAACTTATTCACCAACTTCACGATTAAGAAAACTACAAAAGCAATAATTAAGAAATTAATAACTGCATTTAAAAAAGCCCCATAACGAAAATGTGCTTCCCCAAAACTAAAGACAAGGTTGGAAAGATCGATCTTGCCTAAAAAGATTCCGATTAAAGGATTAATCAGATTTTTAACCAGGGAATTCACGATGGCAGTAAAAGCTGAACCAATGATTGTCAACACCGATTTTAAAATGTAGGATTTCACCGGTTTAAAAATGTAGTTTTTCACCGATTTGTTTCTGTTGTCT
>NZ_CANCWQ010000057.1:0-3061 GCF_947381555.1 Limosilactobacillus pulli | reverse complement strand
CGCGTTTTGATCAACCGCTGGCGTGATTAACTCTGGCTCGTATTGATCCTTGTTTGCCTTCACGTTGACCTTAGCCGTGACGTCCTCGCTTGACCCATCTGGGTAAGCTACATGCAAAAGACCAGTAGCTGTTTGCCCAGCCTTAGAAGTGTCAGGCTTCGTCGTCCAACTATACGTTGTCCCCTTTGGCAACTTGTCTTGGTTGGTGACTACGCTGTCTGGAGCCACTTCCGCGTTTTGATCAACCGCTGGCGTGATTAACTCTGGCTCGTATTGATCCTTGTTTGCCTTCACGTTGACCTTAGCCGTGACGTCCTCGCTTGACCCATCTGGGTAAGCTACATGCAAAAGACCAGTAGCTGTTTGCCCAGCCTTAGAAGTGTCAGGCTTCGTCGTCCAACTATACGTTGTCCCCTTTGGCAACTTGTCTTGGTTGGTGACTACGCTGTCTGGAGCCACTTCCGCGTTTTGATCAACCGCTGGCGTGATTAACTCTGGCCGGTATTGTTCCGCATCATTTTGCGTCACGTTATAAGTTACCGTGACCGGCTCGGATTCCGATTGATCACCATAAACTACCTTGGCTTGACCAGTCTTGTCGTTCCCAACTTCACTGGTATCTGGCGCGGTCGTCCAAACGACCTTCGCTCCATCTGGCAAACTTACCGCTTGTCCCTTGGCGTCCTTCAGGGTCACCGCGCTGCTATCAAGACTGTCACCTTCTTTTACTTTTTGACCGTGAGTCAAGGTGACCGGTTTCCCAGCCGCAACGGTGTAGTTACTCTTATCAGTCTTAGCCACCACATTGACGGTCACTGGAACTGAACTGGTCGTATGATCACCGTACGTTACAATTACGTTTGGCGTGTACGAACCAACCGTTGCGGTATCAACTGGCGTATTCGGATCCCACGCGTACGTTGCATCACTTGGTACATCACCGTTGTACTTAACGGCGTCCTTTGCTTGACCGGTGGTCAACGTCGTCCCTTGTTCCACGGTAAGCGGGTCACTGGCGACCGGAGCATAAAGCTTATTTTCAGCCTGCTTCTTTACATAAACATAAGCATCGTGGTGCGTCTTTGAGTACGTCCCCGTGACGTCACTGGAGCCAACTTCGTAGTAATTAGTTGGCACCGTGTAGGTAAAGCTGTAATTTTCCCCAATGTTGCCATGAATGGTCTGAACATTATCAGCATCAAGTTCTGGCCCATCGGACGGTGCGTAGGAACTGTTGTTAACGCCCGTCACATCAATGAAGTGCAGCCGCATTTCGCTGCCTTTGGGATCGTTGTCCTTGGCGTAGTAGTAAATATAGCTGTCACCGACCTGACCAATTCGGTTGGTGTAAGTATAGAATTTACCACCCGGGACACCAAAACTCATATGATCGTTGTAGCTCTCACGCCCCAAGACCTTGCTGGCATTCGTCAACGGACTCCCATTATAGTACGGAGTCGCCCTCACGGTCCCATCGGTATGAATCACCGTTTGCTTAATTACGACACTATCCGACAAAGCTAAATCATAAGTTTGCCCAACTTTATATGGCGCAATCGTACCGTCTTCATAAGGTAAGCCCAGGAACTTAGGTTCGGATACCAAATGATACCCCGTAACCGTTGGAGCATCACCCTTAACTTTGAAGCCTTGATAACCAAAGCCACTAATTTCCATTGGTTGAACAATGTCTTTTCCAGTTGCTTGGTCCACGTATCTAACCTTGGTCGAAGTTTTCTGTGGGATCGCACTTGCCCAGAAACTGATTGGCTCCGTTTTGGCCGCCTCATCATTTTGTTCGTAAGTATTAGAGCCGTACGTAGGGTCCAATAAGCCCCCATCAAAGACCGGTAACAGCCCCCAGCCTCCTTCAAAGCCACTTAACTTAACTGTGAAGGAGTCACCATAGTTTTGGAAAATTAAATCATGGGTACTGCCACCGATGCCACCGATCCCAGAATATTGCTCTTTGGTGCTATCCCCGGGCTTAGTCGTCGTCGTGGAAGTTTTTTGCCAATAAGTGTGAATCGTGTAGCTGTACAGATTTTTATCACTTGGATCTTGGCTCCGCGCTAACAGGATTACCCGGTGATATTGTTCACTAAAATCAACGTACGCCGCAAAGAAATACTTGTCAGGATTGCTGGCAATGATCCCCGTCCCCGGCTTTGAAGTTTTCCCAAAAATCGTATCCAGCGTATCACCAGGATAGTCATAGCCATGGCGCCCCGTATCCACCGTCTTATTGACCCATGTCTGGCCATCTCTGGTTCCCGTCGCAGTGTGGAGCAGGTAATCGGATAGCAACGGTTGTTTCACTTTGGTATACGTCTGCGTCGTTGGTGGCAACTCCGTGTCAGTCCCACTATTTGTTAACCTAACTAAATTGGTCGACAGTATTGCCGCTTGGGCCGCTGAAAGCGTCGTGTCAGTCCCACTAGTTGTTAACCTAGCTAAATTGGTCAACAGTATTGCCGCTTGGGTCGCTGGAAGCGTAGTTTCATCCACCGTCACGGTTTGATCACTTGAAGCCGGTGCACCAGCCGCACTGGTGTTTGAAGTCTGGTTAGCCGATACCGTCCCCGCTTGGTTGGCCGTTGAGGAGGACGCATTGTCCGAGTTCGCCGGCGCTGAGCTCTGACTGGCCGCAGGCGCCGTTACTTGGGTCGCCGAGGTCGTTTGACTGGCAGTCGCAGCAGAGCTGGTCGCACTGGTGGCCTGACTGTTGCTGGCCTGCGATCCACTTGCTACCCCAGTCGCTGACGAACCAGACGCGCCCGAGCCAGCGCTAGTCGCAACCGTGCTTGTGGCCGCTTGGGCAACCGGCGCTTGACTGGCCAGATTATAACCAAAAATCGTAAATCCTAACAGAACGGAAACCACCCCGATATTCAGCTTTCTTAAGCCAAACCGTTGCTTCTTGCGTAACGTTTGGAATTCCTTATTCATTCATCTAATCCCCTTTCTTTTGAGTAAGCCATCCAAATACGTCAATTGCTAGTTTGTAACATTCCAAATTTTGCTAGATTATTCGTCATGACAAGTGCCTCGATCTGTGCTT
>NZ_CANCWQ010000056.1:0-3332 GCF_947381555.1 Limosilactobacillus pulli | reverse complement strand
AGGATACACCTGTTCCCATGCCGAACACAGAAGTTAAGCTTCAACGCGCCGAAAGTAGTTGGGGGATCGCTCCCTGCAAGGATAGGGCATTGCCATGCAAATTAAAAAACGTCACGGTCAATTACTGATCGTGGCGTTTTTTTACTGTCTGATCGAAGGATGAGTGGCAGATTATCAAAGCATATCAAGATAGCTTTGAGCAGTTCAGCTACTTCGGAATAAGAAACAGGCCCGTGGAAATTCTATGAGCCTGTTGATCGTTGGCTGCCAAATCAGCAGTTTGATTCTGCTAGATTAATCTGATGGCTGAAAGTATCCTTGCTGGATGCCGATTTGATACTGAATTTCACCAGAGGTCTTCAGATTGTCAGCTGCTATTGTTTGGTCATCTTGTGCAATGGCAGAAGCAGAGTCGTTGCTTGAGCTGCTGATCGAATTAGCCGAAACCGATTATGATGACTCAAAGATGCGGTCGACTGTGATTTTTGATCGTCATTGTCGACAGTGGACGATGTGGAATTAAACGACTTGGCAAGTTTAATTATTCGTTTACTCGTCTTGCCGCTTATACTGGTTTGATCCTTACCGCTGACTGTGTCGTTAATATAAAGTAACATTGAAAATTTTTTGTGTACCCAGACTGACTGACTTGGCAGCGTGGCTGGATTTTAGTTAGTTACTATCATCATTTTGACTCCCCAGTGAACCTAGGCCCCCAGCACTAGGAACACGATTATAATTTAAACCCAGATCTGTCAGTAAAATGTTTTTTTCTATATAGAGCGTATCGTTGGCGTCTTTGATCTTTTTAACCATAAAAATTCTTCCCAATAATATCGTTGCAGGCAAGCCGAACTTGACCTGCTATTTTATTAACATGGGGGATCGTTCTTAAAGCGCGTCGACGTATAAAAAGTTGAATAGGTATCTATACTGGCAGCTTAAGATTGAAAGGAATCTTGCAAATCATAGAATTAAGGGTTTCCTCAACTGTTGATCAGCGTTACACTAGCTTTTGTGCAATTTTGTAGAGAAAAGAGAGTGAATGTATCCAATGGATGAAGAAGCGACGAGGCCTTCTCACCAACTCAATATGCTTGAGGGTGGCATCTTCGGAAAAATGTGCAGGGTGGCGCTGCCGATTGCGCTAATGAGTACCTTGCAGCAGCTGTTTAACGCAACCGATATGGCGGTGGCCGGGCGTTTTGCCTCCAGCAATGCTATGGCGGCGGTTGGTTCTAATGCGCCAGTCATCAATATCGTAGTTATGCTGTTTACTGGCCTTTCAATCGGTTCCAACGTACTGATCGCTGGTCTGGTCGGTGCCGGTAAAAAAGAACGCGTCAATGAGGCGATGCATACCGGCTTTGCAGTAGCTTTAATCAGTGGCTTTATTATGTTGATGGTAGGAACTCTGATTGCCAAGCCGATCTTAGGGTTGCTTGATACGCCAGCCAGTATCATGCCGTTAGCGGTCAGCTATCTGAGGCTGTATTTTTTAGGTATGCCGTTTTTAATGATCTATGATTTTGGCAATGCCGTGTTAAGAGCAGTCGGTGATACTAAACGGCCATTGTTTTGTCTGATGTTTTCTGGTCTGGTCAATGTAGTCTTGAATTTGATTTTGGTGATTGGCTTTCAGATGAGTTCAGATGGAACGGCGATTGCAACCACGATTGCCAATGCTGTCAGTGCGACCTTGATCTACCGGTTGTTGGTTAAAGAAACAGGTATGTTGCATTTTGAGTGGAGAAGACTGACGTTAAATCGGACTTATCTAAAAAGAATCATTGCCATTGGTGGTCCGGCCGGTCTGCAAGGCATGATTTTTTCGGTTTCTAATATTGTGATTCAAGCAGCTATTAATCATTTTGGGGCAGCTTGTGTAGCTGGCAACTCTGCGGGATTGAACTTTGAATATATCAGCTACTTTTTCGTCAATGGCTTTGCCCAGGCAACGGTAACTTTTATCAGTCAAAATTATGCTGCACATCAATACCAGCGTTGTCGTAAAATTGCACGGATTGCAATGATCAGTGCTGTTTTGTTTACAGCAGTTGTCTCGATGACTTTTTACGTTTTTCGCTATCCATTGGTTGATGATATCTTTTCGACCAACCAAGCTGTCGTCCATTATGCAATTATTCGAATAACCTTTATTGCGTTGTTAGAGCCTTTGACGGCAACTTATGAGATTGCCGGGGGGAGCCTCAGGGGAATCGGCCATTCTCTGGCACCTGCCATTATTACACTGGTTGGTTGCTGCATTTTACGTGTTGTCTATATTGCGGTTATGCTGCCGCATTTTACGAATTTTACCCAAGTTGCTTTGATCTATCCGGTTACCTGGATTGTTACTGGAACAGCGGTAATTTGCTTATATGAGTCGGTTACGCGCAAGGAATACGTGCCTGATGAAAAAGAAGAACCAATAGCTGTCGACAGATTACAATTGGCATCGCATCATTAATTTAATTATGCCTATCCATCCCGTGACTTTAGTCATGGGATGGATAGGCCTGCTATGATCTAATATCTGTAGATAGTAATTAACTTAGTAACTGCCTCGCTGAGAACTAAAGTGAGTATTACAGCATTATAAGACTGACTATCTAACAACTATTGATATATCATTCCTATGGCAACCTGGGAATGTAAAAGGCATTGGTAATTAGATGATCACTGCTCAAGCAACCGTGGCTGTTTGAGTAAATCGTCCGTATCTATGCAAATTGTGATTCAGACACTCAATATCGGGGTGTCTGCTCACAAGCCATCGACTTTTAGCCGATGGTGGTTGACTAGGTTATACCCGATTCTTGAGTATTCAAGGATTGGGTTTTATTTTTGAATCGCTGACTGTGTCACCAGCATACAGAAGAATATTTTCTCCGTATAACTCAAATTGCCCGTGTAAATAATTCGTCTGCTGTAAGGTCATACGGAATAACTGTGCAGCAGATGATGAGTAAATTTGTTAGCATGAAAAGAGATTTGATAAATCAGCGAAAAACTATTGACGATGCTCATTAAAACCTGTATAGTTAAATACCGTTGTCACAGCAAGATGTTGTTGACAACGATCAGTAAAGTTAAATTAGTTGTTGACAGATTCATTTAATTTTGCTAAACTATAAAAGTTGTCGATTGATGAATGACAACTCACTTAACAAATTGATTTAAAAAAGTTCTTGACTCAGAATGACCAATATGTTAAAATCGAATACGTCATCGAAGCAATAGCAAATTCGATGTTTGGTAGACCTTTGAAAACTGAATACAGTTTCGACGAACACAAATGTGCAGGGTCATCAATCATTACGATTGATGCA
>NZ_CANCWQ010000055.1:0-3679 GCF_947381555.1 Limosilactobacillus pulli | reverse complement strand
TAAGAAGCCGGACGATGAACCAAGATTTGATTCATCGTCCGGCTTTCATTTTGGACTGAGAGTTTTTTCCCAGCCTCATGATTTTTATTTTTTTAGACTCAGTTTTTCGACATTGAGTACCTTATCCAGCCAGCCTTGGTAAAAGCTTTGCTCGTGACTGACCAGAATCAGATTGCCAGGGAATTCCTGCAGTGCTTTTTTAAGCCCTTCTTTGGTCTCGTCATCCAGATGATTGGTTGGCTCATCCATAATCAAGAAATTAGATGGCGTCAGTTCCAGAATCGCCAATTTGACTTTGGTCTGTTCTCCACCCGAAAGTAAATGCAGTGGTTTTTGGGTATTGGCCGCATTGATACCAGCCTTAGCCAGTTTTTGTCGAATCGTCTTTGGCTGCATCGTTGGAAATAAATTTTGAATCGTCTCCAGTGGCGTCAGCTCAGGCTCATTCCAAACCAGGTCCTGGTCAAAATAATTAATGCGCGCAGATGGTGAAAATGATGCACTGCCGCTGATGGCTGGAATCTTTCCCAAGATCGATTTGATCAAAGTCGACTTGCCGACACCATTAAATCCGGTAAACAGCAGCTTTTCGCCCATCGTCATAGAAAAGGTCACCGGTGCGAGCAATGGCCGACCATAGCCAACTGACAGCTGGTTGACCTTTAAGGCATTAGCTGAACCGGTATTTTCATAAGGAAAATGAAACGTGGCCTTTAAATTGTCGGTTGGCGGATCAATCCGTTTCATGCGAGCCAGCATCTTTTCCCGTGACTTGGCCATGGTTGACTTAGAACCTGCCTTGTTTTTGCGAATAAAGCGCTCAGCCTTTTCAATGACCTCTTGCTGTTTTTCATACTCGCGCTCTTGCGTCTCTTTACGCTCAGCTTTTTGTCGCATGGCCTGCTTAAAACTGCCGCGATACTTGGTAATCTTGCCAAATGCCACGTCACAGATCGTATTGGTGACCCGTTCCAAAAAGTCATAGTCGTGCGAGATGATCATCGCAGCCCCGTCGAAGTCGTTTAGATACTCAATCAGCCATTCGATATGGGCCGTGTCCAGATAGTTGGTCGGTTCATCCAGCAAAATAACGTCCGGATTTTCCAATAGCATCTTTGCCAGAATAATCTTGGAGCGTTGTCCGCCACTCATTTCGGAAACAACGTGATCTTTGCCGATATCATTGAGTCCCAGCCCATTCATAACCCGCTCGATCCTGGTCTCAACTCCATAAAAATCAGCCGCATCCAAGCGTTCCTGCAGTCGTCCTGCCCGTTCCAAAAGGCCATCGTCCATTTCGGTTGTGTATCTTGCATACAGCTCGTTCATTCGATCATTGATATCATAAAGTTCTTGAAAGGCCGTATGCAAAAACTGAATCAACGTCATCCCCTGGGGAATATCAACGTATTGATCCAGATAGCCGATTTTGGTGTTTTTCTGCCATTTAATTTCGCCTTCAACCGGTAATTCCTTCCCAATCAGAATCTTGATCAAAGTTGACTTACCCGCCCCATTTTGACCAACGATTCCCATATGCTCATGCTTTTCCAACTGAAAGCTGGCATCTTCATAAAGCTTCTTGTCGGCAAAGCTCATCGTCAGATTTTTAACGTCCAAAACCGCCATTTTCTTCTCCTCATCTTGTACCAAAAATAAACAACGTGATATCAATATTAGCATAGACTCGACCCAACCACCAATTGACAGCAGGGCTTCTTTAAACTGAAAACTATTTATCAGTGTTAAAATAGAGTCGTTGTATTATTACATAATCTAAATAAAGAAGGCATTGCATGGAAATTCTGACAATTTTAGGCAGTCCGCATGATCCAACCGTTTCAACGATTCTGGCTCATCAACTGGTTAAAGGAGCGCGGGCAGCTGCCAACTGCGTTACGATTTTTGATGCTGGCCATCATCCTTTGGCCCCCGTTATGATGGATGCCGATAATCATCTTCTGCCCGGCGACGCAGCAACTGAAAAGCTGCTTGATCAAATGGTAGCTGCTGACTTGATTGTTTTTGCCACACCGATGTTTTATTATGGCATGTCATCGCAAATGAAGGCCGTCATTGATCATATGGGCGAGCGTGATCCACAGCTGCATGGCGAAAAACAGGCAATTCTGGTTGCCAGTGCGCCACATAATGATTTTGACCCGTTAAAATCAGAATTTAAGGCGATTTTTGATCATCTTGGCTGGAAATTTGCTGGTCAGGTCTTAGCTGGCAAGGGTACCACGCCCAAACACCTTAAATTCTATCCTGACCTGGCCTATGAACTGGGGCAAAGTCTTAAATAAATCGCAAGCTGCATTCGCTTGACCTTTAATTATCTTAAACTATCCTTTTAAGCAATCCAGCGATTTTTAGCGATTACTCCAAAAATGACTTCATAATTTTTTCAAATAGTTTTCATCACCCCATCACTTTGTCTTGTTAAATTAAAACTTGTGTGGAGTTTCGCACAACTGAGCAAAAAACAAAACAGATGGAGTGATTACTATCAAGAAAAAAGCAGCTAAGGCCTTAATTGCTGCCGTGGGTGCTGCCGGAGCCATGACCGCCGCGCAGACGACCGCCCACGCCGATACTACGGTTACCGTAGCTTCGGGCGATACGATCTGGTCCTATGCACAGCAATACAAGACTACGGTTTCTTCAATCGTTTCTGCCAATTCACTGTCCAATCCGGATCTGATTTTCCCAGGTCAGCGAATCATGATTCCAGAAACAACCATCAATCGACAAAAGAGCAGCCAAAAGCAGACCACTAAATTTACTGTGGCCAACTCATCAATCAGTGCTGCAAGTACCAGCGTTTTTGCTGATTCCAGCTCAAGCTCGACATCGACTGCCGCCAGTGCTTTAACTAGTACCAGCCAGGCAACTGATGCAGCTGCTCAAAGCATTGCCTCATCACAAACGGCAGCCAGCGATAATGCATCACAGTCATCGTCTGCTGAATCCGTTCAATCGGAAGCAACGACCAGTGATCAAGTCGCTGCTTCTACTGATGCAACGACCAGTTCAACCGAATCAACATCGGCAGCTACAACTGAATCGACTACAGCAGCTGCCACAACCACTACGGCAGCCAGCACGGCTTCTTCGGCAACCTACGAGTCCAACTCGGCAGCTGCCAATGCTGCAATGGCTAACTACACGATTACGTACGGCCTGACCGATGCCGCTAGTGCCAGTGCAAGTTCTACAGCTTCAACCAGCCACGTTGCTGCCGGCCAGGGACTGGCAACTGCCAAGTCAATGATCGGCGTGCCTTATGTCTGGGGTGGCAATACGCCAAGCGGCTTTGACTGCTCCGGTTTGGTGCAGTACTCCTATGGTCTATCCAGCAGCTATCGTACGACGACTCAGCAGGCTACGCTGGGAACTCACTACTATGACGTCGAAAACGCCCCCGCTGGTGCATTGTACTTCTGGGGAACCGATTCAGCACCATACCACGTGGCGATTGCAGAAGGAAATGGCAACTACATCCAAGCCCCAACGCCAGGTCAAAACGTTCAAGAAGGCAGTATTCAATACTACCGTCCCAACTACTACATCATCATGCAGTAGAATCAAAACCTATCAACATACGTCAATTGCTAGTTTGTAACATTCCAAATTTTGCTAGATTATTCGTCATGACAAGTGCCTCGATCTGTGCTTG
>NZ_CANCWQ010000054.1:0-4029 GCF_947381555.1 Limosilactobacillus pulli | reverse complement strand
CAGACAACAGAAACAAATCGGTGAAAAACTACATTTTTAAACCGGTGAAATCCTACATTTTAAAATCGGTGTTGACATCCATGGTGTTTCATCACTGTTTAAGGGCCTGTATTGGCCTAATAAGTCATTACAATACATCACGATTCTAGCATAGTCGTCGTGAACATCATACATATCATCAGCAAGCACCTGCAGGAACGTAATAGCCGTGTCCGTGTCCAGTTTTGCCATTAACTTTAATATTTCTAGTTGGTTAGCCATTCTGTTCACTCTCACTTTCTCTGATTTGACGCTTAATCCGCTTTACAGTCGATTCACTTACACCAGTTGTCAATGCAGTTTCTCTAATTGAATGCGTTAATGAGTATTCATAAATCTTTTTATAACGATTCGTGATTCTACGTTTTGGCCTACCCTCACGATAGTTAGGATTGTGCTTTTTAGCATACGCCTTACCATTGGCTAAGCGCTCGACTATCAAGTCATGTTCGAATTCAGCCATAACCGTTAAAAAGTTAAACATGATCTTTCCAATAGGTGTTTTGTTATCTACATAGCCACCTAACTGCACGATATAAACCTTAACGCCTTTGCTCAACAAGTCATCCACGATATCAACCGCGACCCGTACTGTACGGCCAATTCTATCAACCTTAGTAAAGTAAATCTCATCACCTTTTTGCAGGTTATCATATAGCTTTTGCCATTTTGGTCTGTTTCTAGTCGTACCTGTAAACTTTTCAGCATAGATGTTTTCAGTTGGTACGCCTGCCTGCTCTAGCTCTTTTACTTGCAATTCTAAGTCTTGTCCAGTACCGCTAACCCTTGCGTATCCATATATCATCCTAAACACTCACTTTCTTGATGTTGATGTTACTTTCTGCACCAACTTTCTGAACTAGCTTATGTTTACACTTTATCACACTCACTTACCTAGGTCAACTATTGTCCACTAATTGACCCACCTTTTACAATATTCTGCAAAAAAGTTCAATCGTGCAATGCACTGGTACATAAGGCTTTAAGGGACGTTTTGAGATGAATTTGGTATATAATACTAAGACTTGTTTTGCCACGTCCTGCAGGTTCATAATTGGCTCAAAAAGGGCCTTAAAAATACTAAACATCATCTGTTTTTTGGGCTATTACGTCCTATTTTTGTTTAGTACCTTTTCTTGCATTTTCTACTAAACACATCTGTTTTTAGGGCCAATACGCACGATTTTTCAACCGAAAAATGAAAAGCAGGCGATTTTGTGTGTATCTACCTGCTTTACTCGTTTTATTCATTTTTCGTAAACACCGATTTCATGGTACTTTACGCCACTTTGCTATTACTTTATGCACTTTGAAATGAATAGCATCCCTTATAAGATAGCGCTTGCATAGGTCAAAAAGGGCCAAAAAATGCAGCGTTTAATAAGACCTATGGTGTGTTTGTTAAGCTACTCACTACGGGTATCTCTCTATATTTTCGTTGTTTTGTGCTAACTAGCCCCATCTTAACACCCAATTGCAGGTATGTTTTGAATGGTTTGTAGACCTGCAGATTTTGGTAAAATCAGAGTTTTACTCATATCTACATCATGGTCAATTATCCTGCGTCTTAACTGATTGTATTGCACTTTTGTTGTTTCGTGTGTCCAGTCATCAAGCAAAATCAAGTTAAGCGGTGTATTGCCCGCAATGGTTGACGTTTCATAGGGTAGGATATGATGAACCGTATATCCAGTCCAAGTTAGGTAATCCTCGTCCCACGCACTTTTAACTCTGTTCCAAGCACTAGGACAAACTCTACTCATGCTTTCAGCCATTATAAAATTATGGCAGTAACTAGTGTGATTCTGCCCAAAAACCCTAATTCCGAATCCTAGGTAACGCCTGTTGCCACGGCCTTTTTTGCTCAATGTATAAGGCTTACCAGTAGGGCTAAACACATCTAATTGCTTGTTAAACGCACTCACTCTTGCAGTTGTCAGTGTCTTGTACTTTCGTGTCGTCTGATTGCCTTTTAGCCACCATGTAACGGCCTTTTCATCTGGTCGGTACGCTCTAAGCAGTCTAGGGATGCAAGCACTAGACAAGCCACGTCCTAGCTTATCCAAGTCAATACTGGTTAGATCTACTATTGCCACGTCATGCTCTAGTTCAACGGGTATGCACGTGCTACACTCTCTAAGCACCATGTTTACGGCCTGCAGGTCTTGCATAGTCATTACGTCCATTAGGCGGCCACCGCCTTTACTGCGTTCTGATATGCTTTTACTGCACCTAGCAGGCGTTGCAACTCTCTTGTATCCGTATCATTTAAACGATATACATCCCTTTTAATCACGTTGACAAGATGTTCGTTTCCCCACTCATCAATGCTAGTGATACGGGTAATCGTTGACCCTTGATAGCGTCCATGTTCAGTGATAAAAGCCCACACGTCCGTCCTGCAACAACGTACTTTAATGCCGTGATTTTGGCCGTAAGACTTTTTCATAATCTTATCAGACCGTTTTTCATAGGCTTTCGCTACGGCTTTCTTTTTGTTCATATGGCTTTTACGCCACTCTTTTTTGGCCTTGTTTTTAAGTCCTGCAGGCACATCTAGGGCCTTTACAGTGTTGTAGATAGCCTTACTTTCCTGCTCGTCCTGCACGGCCTGTTTAACGCTTGTAGCCTTGTTGACGTTCGATAAGCAAAGGTAACGCCCTAGCCCGTCAAGGTCAAAGATTCGTTCAGAATGAGCTTGTCCAAATGGCTTAAAGCTCTCAATCAGCTCATTATGCAGATAGTTGACGCCACGGTTTAACACGCTACTAGAGGCCCTAATCAGCAGATGTACATGAGTGAGGCCGTATTGGTCATATTCGACAACGCTTGTCCAGCACTCAACTGCAAAAGGCAAGCTATTCAAAAAGCGTTCAATTCTGTTGTTCGTTACCTTTGTTGACTTACTTTCAGCATTGAAATGGCCTGTAAAAAAGGCGCAACGTAGACTATCAACGCCACGATCACTGTAATTGTTATAAAGGCTATCCAACCAACGGCTACGGTCTTTAGCTCTCTGTACGCTCGTTCTAGCTCCTTTAGAAGCCCGTGTACGGCCTTTTGCTTTTGCAGGTGTAACTACATGGCTAGATTCACTAACAACCGTCAGACCGTCATTATGAGCCACGTACGTGTTGATATTGTCAGCCCTAGTCAGCTGTTTATATTCTGTTTTAGTACTTGTATACAGCAATTTAAAAATCCCTTTCCAGCCCTGCAATCAATGGCTAGATAGGGACGAACAGAATAGGTTGTCAACCTACATTTTTCTTGCTTATTCTCAACTCAAAAGCTATAATAATAAGCGTTATATATATATGAAAAGCCGTTAAATAGCCATTCAAATATATACATGAGAAACACCCAACGTTAAAAGATTTTCGAAAAGCACTGCCATGCTTTTTTGATCTACCACATCTAACAACGTTGAACATCATATACTATACTTTTTGTTCGTCCTATGCACTGCCATGCCTAGGGCTTTTTTTATTCTCAAAATTAGTACTATTGTACGCCTTAAACGCCCGTCCTGCAAACGTTTTAAGCCGTTGTAAAGTACTCACATTACTAAATGAAAACATGAAACAACCCAAAAAAACAGGACAATGCAGTACTTTAAAAGTTTATTTTTTTCAGTCGCTTTCACGATATTTTGAAAAGTTTTCATTTTGTTTTCATGGCTTTCATGGCCCAAAAATGCAGCCCTTTTGCCTAGTCTTTCCAGCCGATATGATTGTACATATCAATTGCACCCTTGATATAAGATGCAGTCTGCTCGCCATATGCTAAAGTCCGTAGCAGGGCTAACTGATTGCTATTGATGTTTCGTACTAGGCTATCTATTACTAGCTCTGTATCGTTGTAGCCCTCTTGTAAGTCCATATCAGCCACTTTATCCCGTACGGCTTTCCATTGTTAACACCGGTTCTAAAATGTAGGAAAACACCGATTTGAAATTGTCGGTTTTCCTACAATTTTTTATACTAATTG
>NZ_CANCWQ010000053.1:0-4603 GCF_947381555.1 Limosilactobacillus pulli | reverse complement strand
AGAAAAGTTCCGCGCTCAAGCCGCATAAATAATTTTTCTATTTAAACTGTATACTTGACAGGCAATAGTGCCTATTTAAAGTGTCAACCCTAAGGGGTATTGTACGAATCATTTAAGCCAACGTATTTGATTTTAGGTCCACCTGGAAAACTTGGTACCATGCTGTATTCTTCAGGATTGTTAACCATCACCACAAGACCGTCATTGGTAAGTGAAGTCATACTGATGCTCCGCGTACATTTCAAACATGATTTCCAGATAGTATGCCAGCTCAGTAATTAGCAGGTTCTTTTTGATCTTAAATCGCCGCCAGGTTGCCGGTGATCGAAAATCTTTCAGTACAGCCTTGATTATATAGGTTGGAATTGGCTTTGCCATATCAGTTTCCTCCAAATATTTGCCTTTGCAGCCATGCATCTTCTAAAGCTTTTGAACTGAGTATATCATAAGGCCCTGCCTGCTGAAATCATAATCCATAGCAATGAAAGCGCTCTATCTAGTTGTCAATGATGGTCCAACGCGCTAAAATTAATACATGAATACATATCTTTCTAGCAGATTTTACACACTAAAGGGCTAGGTGCTTGGTTGCGCCTAACCCTTTTCTTATTAAATTCAAAATGGTTATTAATTTGCCGGCACGTATGTATGCGCTTTCTGCAAAGACTAATAAGTAACCTTCTATTTGCGAGTCATCTCGTGTATAGAAGGTTGTTTTCAACTATTAATGATTGTCTTGAATCTGGCTCATAAATTCCTGTAAAGCAGTTTGCCACGTTGGGATGGTAAATCCAGTAGCTTCCGCTTTTTTCAAACTCATAATGGAATGACGTGGCCGATATGCCTTTTGCGGATATTCCTCAGAGGTGACTGGAGCAACCTCTACATCCTTATCCTTTAAGATTTCACAGGCAAATTCATACCAAGAGCAGCTGTCTTCATTCGACAATTGATAAACGCCATATTCACAATGATGATCAACCAGATATGTCATAAATTCTGCCAATGTCCGAGTCCAGGTTGGGCGGCCAACTTGATCATCAACCACTGTTAGACGATCATGATCCTTAGCCAGACGCAGCATCGTGTAGACAAAGTTCTTGCCATATTCGCCAAAGACCCATGAAGTCCGAATGATGTAATAGTCAGTCATGGCAGCTTGAATAGCCTTTTCTCCAGCCAGCTTGGCTTTGCCATACTCATTTTTAGGATTAGTAGGATCGTCAACTTCATATTCGCCCGTCTTAGTACCATCAAATACATAATCCGTGCTAAGGTAAACCAGCTTGGCACCAACTTTAGCCGCTACTTCAGCCAGATTGCGAGTACCATCTTCATTTACCCGCCAGTTGATTTTCTTACCTTCGTCTTCAGCTTTATCGACTGCCGTATAAGCCGCACAATGATAGATTACTGCTGGCTTAAGAGCCGTTACCTGTTCTTCAACTGCTTGACGGTCCGTAATGTCCATATCCTTGGCATCACGTGCATCATAGGCAATTCCGCGTTCGTCCAATAAATGGCGCAATTCAGTCCCTAATTGACCATTCGCGCCAGTAATTAAAATTTTTGACATTTTTATCTCCATTTACTTCATTATTCTTGATGGTATAAAGATTAAACTAGAAAACATTATTTAAATTCTATTTAAGGCTATTATTCTAAGCAAAATTTGATTTTTAGTAAAATATAAAATCCCAAAATATGTAACAATTGAAAAAATAACATCAAAAATAACTTTTGCAATGTTATAACTAAAAAGTATATTTCCTACAAGACAAATCGTAACAATAATTACGGAACCTATTAAATACGTTAAAAACTCTTTCAAAAATTTACTATCATATACTCCCTTCAGCATATCTTTGCTATAAAAGATAATTATAATAAACATTACAAATTCAGCCAAACAGGTAGTTAATGCTGCACCATTCTCCGAAATAAGTGGTATAAGTATAAAATTTAAACCAATATTAAAAAATGCACTTACTACTGCAGCAATTAAAAAAAATCTCTCTCGTTTAGCTGGTAATAAAATACAGTAGGCGAAAATCCAACTAAACACTGAAAATACTAATGCAAAACATAATATTCTAAGTGAACTAACTCCCCTTAAATATCCTTTACCAGAAATAAGAATTATTATTTGTGGTGCTAACATATATAAACCCGTTGCACTTGGAAAAGTAACCAATGCTAAAGCACTGGTTACTTGCCTAAGTAATCCTCTAAATTTTTTATATTCACCTTTGCCTAATAGCATCGAGAGTCTAGGAACGACGACAACAACCATTGCTTGAACTAGAGATTTAACAATACCATATATTTTTGAAGAAACACTATAAATTCCAACTATATAATCATTTTTTAAAATTCCTAATATGGTAATATCAGAATTCAAATAAATTTGAGTTGCTATTCCTGTAGCAAAAATCACTAAAATAGGTTTAAGATGTTTTTTCCAATTAATTTTAAAAACTATTTTTATATCACAAAACTTTTTAGAGTGTAAGTAATTTAATACATTTGAACCGACCGAAGAAAAAACAATAACCCCTACATAATTCAAATAGTCTGTACTTTTTCGTACAAGCAAAAATAATAAAATAATTGAAATTATTTTAAAAATGATACTGCGAATAGTTATGTATGCATATTCTTCAAAAATTGTATATACCCATTCTACTCCAATAGTTGTAAAAAATATTTGTAACCCAAAGATTAAAATAGCTATTTTATATGGTTGAAGATTTTTAAATATAATTAGAGACAAAAGTAATAATATGTACGAAAGTATAGTAGAGATTAAATTAATAGTAAAAACCTGACTAGCAAAATCACTAATCTTTTTCCTATCATCCCGTAATTTTGCTCCCTCCCTAACAGAATAGTTAGAAATGCCTAATGCAGCAATTAATAAAAAATATGAAATAATAGAATTAGCAAAATTGTATTTTCCGATACCCTCAGCCTGCAAGACTCTAGAAACATATGGAAAAGTTATCAATGGAAAAAAAACATTTAAAATATTTCTAAATCCATTTAAAGCAGCATTTAGCCCTAGCGATTTTTTTTTCATTTTTACCTCTAAGAATAAAATCATTTATTTTTTATATTTTGTTTTATTCTATGCATTTTTTGTTCTAATGGTTCCGGAATAATAGACTTGATAATTTTTTTCTTTTCAAGAATATTAATAACCAACACTTTTACTAAAGCATTCTCTCCCATCTTTTCACATAAGCAACAAGCCCTATGTTGTCCGTCTATCAAAATGTTTTTGTTATCTAAAATAATTAGATGACGCTCATTATATCCATTTTTATCGATAGATTCTTTTAAATGTTGAAAACGATCAGTACTCATTAAAGGCAAACCATGCTCTTTATGATACTCACAGTACTTCTGATACGCCTCTAAATCACCATATTTTAAATATTGATATGGGGCATTCTGTAAAAAGGGTAATATAGTTCCTTCATCATTAATATATTTAATATCTTTAAATGCAACGTTTTTATATTTCCAAGTAAGTAATCTATTATCTAATAACCAATAGAAAAACTCTGGGTCAAAATCAACATTTTCATTAAATAATCTATTTGAAGAAAAGTGGTATAAAACGTTTCCTGGAATAGCTAGAAATTTATGTCTTAAATTTCTTATTTTTACTCCTACTAATTTTTTACCCCATTTACTCTCTACTTGAGCACAAATATATCTTTCAAAAAAATGTGCAAAAGACATTCCTCTAGATGCAGGAATAGTTTTAAAGTCATTATCTATCCAAGGATAGGATTGTATATTACTTAAACACTCAGATTTAATTGCGAAGCATGTTCCTGCCACAAATTTATAATTACTACTAATTTTTAGATTAGTTTTTTTAGCAATTCTCTGCACTAATTCAATCTTATGCAGAGGATCATTAACAATGAGATTATCAGCAGCAACTAATCCTACTTCTTTGTCATTATAAAGTAAGTCTATATTTCTATGTACTACTTTGGCAGATAAAACTCCTTCGAATAAATCCAAAAACCAATCTCTACGCATAAAGAGTTGATCATATATATATATCCAAGAGCGCTTTGTACTTTTTGATTGTAGTTTGAATACAATATCATAATCACTAAGATCTACGTTTTTTAATGCAATTAAAAATGGCCGTAAATCAAATCCTTTATTTTCACAACCTATAAATTTAGTATTATACTTAAAATTTTTAATTTCGTTAATAACATTTTGAGAAATTTTACTCTTGGTGTAAGTAACTGTTAAATCATACTCATAACAAGAAAGATTTTCCAAATATTCCTTTATCTCTTTCCAACTTTTAGGATAGAAAAGATGGAGAATCACTAAGATTTTTACGTTTTTATTTTTCTTTATTAAATTTTTATTTTTCTTTTCTTCTCTATTCCTTTCCAATTTTCTAAAAAGATGATATGATCGATAAACTTGTTTGGTCTTCAAAATATATCTCCTTTTCCTTTTTATTAAATTTCAATGCTATATTATTTAATATAAGGCAGATTGCAAGAAATAACTTGAACAAATCTATTGGCGCAGATTAAGCAAAAAGATCTCAATTGGTGAATGC
>NZ_CANCWQ010000052.1:0-4693 GCF_947381555.1 Limosilactobacillus pulli | reverse complement strand
CCTTTTTTAGTCTACTTTGAGTCTAACCTTGTTAGGCTTTTTTTGTTAAATGTTACGAACTAGCAAATCGCGTATAATAATAACGGCTGAACTTAAAACCACCGGCATTGCCAGCGTAAAATAAGCTCTCTTAATGGAAGAACGTTCAAAAAGCTGATCCATTTTTTTACTCCCTTCTTTAAAAACAATCTTGATTATTTTAGATGATCATTGATTGATCAACAATCTTTTTATAATTGGTCTATTTCATATTTCGGTTGAAAAATGTTAATAGTGAAGCGTTTTCATTGTTTTTTAAGTTTGCGTGGTCTAATAAATTTATTTAATTTTTCGGAATCAAACTTAAGCTATTGTTTTTGCAAAAGAATTGGTCTAAATTAATTGCCATTAAGAAAATGATTAGGGCTTTGAGAATTGGAGATGGCAATAATGAGTACAGCAAACACGTTATTCGTAATGATTGCCAGCATTTTAGTGTTCTTAATGACACCAGGGCTGGCGTTTTTCTATGGTGGCTTGGTAAGCAGTCGCAACATCGTCAACACATTTATGTCGGTTTTTTTCGTCTGTGGTCTATCTGTCCTGCTTTGGGTCGCAGTTGGCTGGTCCCTTTCATTCAGCGGTGATGGCGCCATTGTTGGCAACCTACACCAATTGATGATGCATGGCATCAACTTAAAGCAGCTGACCACTGGCAAAATTCCGGTTGGCATCTTCTCAATCTTTGAAATGATGTTTGCACTGATCACTCCAGCATTGTTTGTGGGCGCAATCGTTGGCCGGGTTCGTTTTAAGTTTTTAACCTTCTTTATCATCTGTTGGTCGATTCTGATCTACTATCCATTAGTACACCTGGTCTGGGGTGGCGGTCTGCTGTCCAAGCTGGGCACGCTGGACTTTGCTGGTGGGACTGTCGTTCATATCAACGCTGGGGTCACGGCCTTGGTACTGTCGGCTATGATTGGACCACGTCTGCACACCAAAGCGTCTGATGGTCCTGCCGATCGGTCCTGGGTTCTGTTGGGCACGACCCTGCTTTGGATTGGCTGGGATGGCTTTAACGCGGGTTCCGCGCTGGCCGTCAACAGCATTGCCATGCAGGCTTTCTTAACGACGACAGTTGCTGCAGCAGCGGCCATGGTTACTTGGCAATTACTGGAAATTTATACTGAAGGACACACGACTTTAGTTGGCACCTGTACCGGCGTATTGTGTGGGCTCGTTAGCATCACGCCAGCCTGTGGCTACGTTACCTTGACCGGAGCCTTGATTATCGGAATCGGATCGAGCATGATCAGTGGCTGGTTCATCACCAAGATCAAGCCACGTCTAAAAATCGATGACACACTGGATGCCTTTGGCTGTCATGGAATCAGCGGTATCTGGGGAAGCATCGCGACTGGCCTTTTTGCCACTCATACGGTCAACCCTGTCGTTACTCATGATGGCCTGCTGATGGGCGGTGGCTTTACTCAGTTTGGCATTCAAACGCTGGCAACCCTGGTTACGATTATTGCGACGGCCGTTATGGTCTGGGCAATCGTCAAGGTTCTGGGTCACTTTATGACGATTCGGGTTTCGGCTCGTGATGAAGGTCGTGGCCTGGATATCAGTGAGCACCATGAATTGATTGGTTCATTGGCGAATCCTCAACTCTAACCACTTATCTGAATAAATTGCTGCACTCGCAGTCATGAAAAAAGGACAGCTCCGGTAAACGGGACTGTCCTTTTAGATTTGCTGAAAATGTAATTTGCTAGTGTTCTTGAACTTCTTCAGGGTGTGCCTTTTCGTAGCGATGTTCATTCCAGAAGTAGAACGTGATGATCGCAAAGCAGATGGCTGGCACAATGAAGGAGAACTGCATGGAACCAGAAATGTCGGATACCCGTCCTTGAATGGCTGGCACGATGGCACCACCGATCAGGGACATAACGATGAAGGCACCACCAGTTTCGGTGTACTTCTTTTCGTGAATCTGGTCCAGCGTGTGAGCGTAAATCGTTGGCCATTCAGGACCAAAGAAGAAGCTCGTGGCAATCGCTGCGTATACGGCCGTGGCGTTTGGAACCGTAAAGGCAATAACCAGGCAGACCATACCCAAAGCAGAGAACCAGGTCAGCACCTTGGTAATCGAGTAGCGGTTCATGAACCAGTTGGCAACTAGCTTACCAACAAACCAGGCAACGTAGCTGTAGATCATAAACGTTGAGGCTTCCGAGTCGGAAATGCCGTGCATCACCTTCAGTGCCAGACGGATGGTAAATGACCAAACCGTCGTCTGCATGCCGGCGTAGACGAATTGCGCCCCGACACCCATCATGAAGCGCTTGTTGTGCGTCAGGTAGCTGATCGTCTCGCCCAAAGATGGCTGTGCTTCCTTACCTTCTGCGCCCGTACCTGCCGTGGCCTTGGCACGTGGCATCTTGGTCAGCAGCAGGACGATGAAGATAACGATTAAAATTGCAAGGATGAATTTGTATGGACGCAGCGTCAATTGAAGCATGTGCAGGTTGTAGGCGTGGGCCTCAGCCTTGCTCATGTGAGCGACCTTGTCGGCCAGGTTGCCACCTTCACCAAAGATCAGGTACTTACCCAAGACGATCCCTAAAATGTCACCCAGCGGTGTCAGCGTTTGCGCAAAGTTCAGCCGCTGGTTGGCCGTATTGCGCGGACCCATCATGGAGGCGTAGGTGTCACAAGACGTTTCCAAGAAGCTCAGACCAACGGCAATCGCGAAGATGGCAACCAAGAACACGCTGTAGGTAGCAATCTTGGAAGCTGGGAAGAACAGTGAGCAGCCGATGATGTAGAACATCAAGCCGACCAGAATGGCCACCTTGTAGCTGGCCTTCTTAACGATCCGAGAAGCCGGGATGGCCATCAGGAAGTAGCCGCCGTAGAAGGCTGATTGAACGAAGGCCGTTGCCGTGTCGTTCAGCGTAAAGACCGTCTTAAACTGCGTGATCAAAATATCGTTCAGACTGGCCGCCGCCCCCCAAAGTGGGAAGATCAGGCAGACCAGCAGGAACTGAAACATTGGCGTCTTGTCAAGGTAGCCGTCTGGCAGCTGCAGCCAGCTTTGACCCTTGTCAGAATTCTTACTGTTTTGCATAGCTCACACCTCGCTAGAACGTAACGCCGGATTCAAGAATAATGTTGGAGTAAGGCGTCATCTCACCCGTGCGGATGAAGGCGTGCGTCTTGGCCAGGTTCTTCTTCAAATCACTGTGCGGCATGAATTCGATCTCAACATCAGGCAAAGCCTTTTTAATGTTTTCCAGCTGTTCTGGATTTTGGTCCTTGATCTCATCGGCAAGATAGATCTTTTGAACCTTCATTTCCTTTAAGACATTGTTCAAGACGTCCATAAAGCTTGGCAGCTGCTTGTCGAGTGCCAGGTCGATCTTCTTAGTGCCCATTGGTACCGGCATGCCGGCATCACCGATTGACAGCCAGTCCATGTGCCCCATGTTGGCAACGACAGCAGACACTTCAGAGTTGATAATTCCAGTTTTCTTCATGATCAAAATCTCCTAATTCCTAATTTTTATTTCTGCGAACGTTTAGCCGCGATTATTCGGCAAGTGCGGCTTTGACTTCTTCACTCGTTGGAATCGATGGCATCGCACCCATCTTTTGAACGGTCAGACTGGAAGCACGCTGCGCGTAGACCAGAGCATCGGCAACATTGCTCAGATCATTGTCCAGCTGTGAGGCTAACGCGCCAATGAACGTGTCACCGGCAGCCGTCGTATCAACGGCTTTGACCTTAAATGCTGGTACCATTCCGTGACCGTGTGGCGTGCAGTAAAAGACCCCTTTTGAACCCAGCGTAATCAACAGATTCTTAACACCTTGCTGCTTAAACCATTCCGCAGACTTAAGCATGGAGTCCTCATCCGTAATCTTGATTCCCGTCAAAACAAAGCTTTCGCTATCGTTAGGAATTACCACGTCCGTGTATTGCAGCAGCTCTGGCAAGATTTCATGAGCCGGTGCTGGGTTCAAGATCGTCGTTACGCCATGTTCCTTAGCTTGTTTGAAAGCTTCAGCAGTGACTGCCTGTGGCGTTTCAAACTGACTGATCAAAAAGTCGATCTCTTCAAAGACGGCATCAGCATTTTTCAAAACCTCAGTCGTCATTGCTTGGTTGGCACCGCCATAAACCATGATGTCGTTTTGTCCTTCGGCATCAAGCGTAATCAGAGCCGTTCCCGTACCGTGCAGCTCATCAATGCCAATCAGCTTGGTATCGATATTATCTTCTTGCAAAGCTTCACGCATGAACTTACCTTCATTGTCAGCGCCAACCATACCGATAAACCAGGTCTTGGCACCAGAGCGAGCAGCCGCAACTGCCTGATTGGCACCCTTACCACCAGGAGCAGAACTCTTGGATCCCGCTGAGATCGTCTCACCAGGCATTGGGAAACGTTGTACGTGGTAGGTCGTGTCAACATTGATACTACCTAAAACCGCAATTTTCTTAGCCATTTGCTTCCTCCTATGGTTCCTAGTGTAAAACGTTTTTGTAAATCGTTTTACAAAAAATTCAACGTTGTTAATTTAACATGATTTGAAATCGTTTGCAACCCCCTCTGCAAAAAATTAATTTATACGCGATTTGCTAGTTCGTAACATTTAACAAAAAAAGCCTAACAAGGTTAGACTCAAAGTAGACTAAAAAAGG
>NZ_CANCWQ010000051.1:0-6328 GCF_947381555.1 Limosilactobacillus pulli | reverse complement strand
ATTAGTATAAAAAATTGTAGGAAAACCGACAATTTCAAATCGGTGTTTTCCTACATTTTAGAACCGGTGTTAACACTGATGAGGCATCAAGCAAGGCAGTTGTTGCAGAAATCATTGCTAAAGAAGGGCGGATCGATGTTTTGATCGACAACGCTGGCTACATAGGTTATGGCGCGATTGAAGACGTTGGTCTGGCAGAGGCCAAACGTCAATTTTACGTTAATCTTTTTGGCTTGGCAGCATTAACCAAGAACGTTCTGCCTTACATGCGCTCCAGCATTCCGGTAAGATTATCAACGTTTCATCGATGGGTGGTCGCCTGGTATCGTTTATGGGCGGCTGGTATCACACAACTAAATATGCCGTTGAGGCTTTTAGCGATGCCCTGCGAATGGAGGCAAAGCAGTTTGGTATCGATGTAATTTTGATCGAATCAGGTGGCATCAAGACTGACTGGGGAAACATTGCAGCTGATCATCTCGCTGCCTTAAGGGTGGCGCTTATGAAAAGACTGCGCTCAAGGTCGCTGAAGGGATGCACAAGCAATACAATGGCAACATGATGAGCAAGCCTCAGGTAGTCGTTAAGGCAACCGTTAAGGCAGTTAATGCGCGACGCCCTAAGCCACGCTATCTGATTGGGTTCGGGGCCAAGCCATTGGTATTTGCCCACGCCATTTTGCCAACGCGAGTGTTCGACTTTATCATGATGCACGCTTCTTAAATCAAGAAACGTCGCTTCTAAATTAAAGCTTCTTAATCGTGCCTTGATGGAATCTAATAATTTTTAGAATAATGGTTGACATTTATCGTTATGCCAAGTATTATGATTACATCAAAATTAGAAATTGCTTAGAAGAGATGAGTAGTCGCGGGCAGCCTTTAAAGAGAACCGGGGTAGGTGAGAGTCGGGATCGTGAAACGCGATGAAGATGGTCTTGGAGCAAGTCGGTGGGCGAGCCGTTTGGTAAGCCGGCCGCGGGGTGACGTCCGATATCACGGTCCGGGTCTTCTAATTTTTAGAGTACTCAGTAAGGGCTAGATTGTGAGGTCTAGCTGAATCAGGGTGGTAACACGTTGAATAAGCAGTCAACGTCCCTGGGAGAAAGTGCAGGATGTGCTTTTCCCAGGGATTTTTAATTTCCTGAGAAGTCCTGCCAAACAAGCATTTTCGAAAGGAAGTTATCACATATGACGCAAGCACAAACTTTAACTTTTACCAACCGCACGACTTCACCATTCCGTTATGATATTGTGGGCAGTTTCCTGCGTCCAGCCGAACTGAAAGCGGCTCGGGAAAAATTTGCCAACCATGAAATTGACCATGACGAACTGAAAAACGTTGAAGACAAGTGTATCAAGGAACTGGTCGAAAAAGAGGCGCAAGCAGGCCTGCACGCGGTTACTGATGGCGAGTTTCGGCGTTCTTGGTGGCATCTGGACACGTTCTGGGGCTTTGAAGGGATCGCACACACGAATCCAGAGCATGGCTACTTTTTCCATGGTGAAGAAACCCGTGCAGATTCAGCAGCTGTGACAGGCAAGGTTCGCTTTAACGGTACGCACCCCGACCTGGAAGCCTTCAAGTATCTTAAGCGCTTAACGGGTGGCACGGACCTGATCCCACGCCAAAGCATTCCGGCACCGGCACAATGTTATGAAGAATTAGTACTGGGTGAGGGGAAGAACGAGGCCATCGCTGAATTTTACTCATCCAAGGCAGAATTGGCCAAAGACGTTTCGCAAGCTTACCATGATCTGATTTTGGCTTTATATGATGCTGGCTGTCGTGACTTGAAACTGGATGACTGTACTTGGGGATCAATTGCTGATGACGAATTCTGGCATGTGTTTGCAGAAGATGGTCAAAGCCGTGAACTTTTGCAAGAACAACTCTTAAAGATCAACAATGATGCCTTGGTAAACCTGCCAGCTGATTTGGTAGTGACTACACATGTCTGCCGTGGCAACTACCACTCCACCTGGGCAACCAAGGGTGGTTATGGTCCCGTTGCTGACTATGTACTGGCAAAAGAAAACGTGGCAGCCTTTTATCTGGAATACGATTCAGAGCGGGCAGGCGGTTTTGAACCCTTGGCGAAGGTCCCAACTGATAAATACGTGGTGCTGGGTCTGCTAACCTCTAAATCTGGTGAACTGGAAGATCGTCAAGTAATCTTGGACCGCATTCAAGAAGCTGCACAGTATCATGATCTGGACAAACTATGCCTGAGTACGCAATGTGGCTTCTCCTCAACTGAAGAAGGCAACATTCTGACTGAAGAACAGCAGTGGGCTAAGATTGCCTTAGTCAAGAGCATTGCCGAAGAAGTCTGGGGCGCTTAAAACAGTCTTTATTAATCTCCTTAAATGACATTTTTCCTAAAAAAAGAAGCATATGCCAAAGGATCAACAATCGTGGGCTGAGATCATTTTGCTCAAGTATGCTGAAATAATATCAATATCTCCTCAAATACAACAAAACTCCTCGCAGTCAAGCGGGGAGTTTTATTTTAATAACGAGACCTAGTCAGTAGCGAGTCGGATTAGCCTTGAACCGTGGCATCTTGCAGGTCGCTGGCTTCCTTGATGTTGTGAGCGTCCATGTATTCGATGATTTGATTGATAGTAATATAAGGAACGTTGACGCGCTTAGCCATCTTTGCCAAATCGTCACGGCGAGCCATGTGGCCATCTTCTTTAAGCACTTCAATGATTACCGCAGCCGGTTCAGCGCCCGCCAGATATGCCAGGTCAACAGAAGCTTCAGTGTGACCGATCCGTTTGCGCAGCCCGCCATCCAAAGCATAAAGCGGTTGGATGTGGCCAGGGTGGTTAAAGTCAGTGGGCTTAGCAACGGGGTTGGCGATGCGCTTGATCGTAGCAGCACGGTCAAATGCGGAAACGCCAGTCGTGACGCCGGTTGCTTCAAAAGTACCGTCTGCAGTCGTCATAAATGGCGTTTGGTTTGGATCAGTACTGTGTTCAACCATCTTGGTAAAGCCCAGTTCATGTGCCCGTTGGATGGTGATTGGTACGCACATCAGACCATTGGCTTCGTGCAGCATTTCGTAGACCGTTTCGGGAGTGATGCGGTCAGCTAAAGCTACCAGATCGCCTTCGTTTTCGCGATCTTCGTTATCGGAAAGAATTACGTAGCCACCATTTTGCAGTTGTTGCAGTGCAGTTTCGATCGTGTCAAATTGAACCATAATTTTAGCCTCTTTCTCTCTTTGCCAAATGTAAAATCAACTCTCCGTTCGAACGTGGCCTTATCATATCCTGTTATCGTTAGTTTGTAAACCGTACTATCTGCCTAAAACGGCTTTGTTTATCAAATGAATCACGAACAATAACGTTAAAATGTAACAAACGTTCGAGAATTACCAACTGAACAATTGAACAAGAATTCGGTTAAGTAGGTAGTCGAACGTTCGTAAAGCTTTTCGATTACTTTAGGCGCTTGCTATTTGAAACAAGTGTCGTTTTTGTTTAGTGGTGAACTAGAAAATGAACAAAAAATGCCATCAAAAACTTTTTCAAAAAATTTCTGATGACTTTCATTTGTTAAATATCTAAAGTCGATTAGTTGATTATTTGCAATGAGATCAAACGAATTAATTCAATAATTAAGGTTGCTGGCTTTGGCATTCCGTTCTTGGGCAGCCTGGGGAGCCATCTGTTCACGCAGCGCGCCATAGATTGGCCGTCCCCCTAACAGATAGTTGACTGTGTAGGCAATGAACGTAACCAACAGCATTGGCAGAATCTGCTGAACCGTACCGACCATTTCAGTCAAAAGACAGATGGCGGTAAACGGGGCCATTTCAATTGCGCCAAAATAAGCAGCCATGCCAATGACCACCAGATTGATATATGCTTTGGCAGGAATGAGACCAAAGCGGATCATCAAGCATCCAGTAAAGCCACCCAAGATCGCACCCAGTACCAGAATCGGCATGAAAATCCCGCCTGGTATTGCGGCACCATAAGAAATCATCGAAAAAACGAAGCGAATTACAAAATAGATCCCCAAAAGAACCATCATCGCTTGAAACCCGTGTACATGACGTGGCAGCTGGGCGATAACCTCGACAAAAACATGACTGCCGCCCAGCATGTTGGCATCCCACAAGCCGATTGGAACTACCAGCAGCAAGGGGATGATCGCGCGCCGATTTCTTGGCAGCCAGGTAATCTTGCCATACCAACAATGAATGTTAATCAGACAATATTGGTAAAACCAAGCCAGAATACCCAGCAAGATGCCAAACAAAGCCAAGGGAAGATAGGTAGCCGGTGGCAGGCGATAGGTAACGGGCAGCCACATGCATGGTCGCGTGCCAAAAAGAGCAGGGTGACGAGATCGGAAGCGATGGCTGCGGTTAATGCCGTCAGCCAGGTTTGCGACTCAAACGTATAGGTAATCTCTTCAAGCAGGAAAAGCGCACCGGCCAATGGAGCGGAGAATGCCGCGAAAAGTCCAGCCGCAATGCCACAGGCGATCATGACCTTAGTTTCGTGGCGAGACGATTTGAAGCATTTTTCCGCCAGCCCCTGACCAACTGCCGCTCCCATCTGAATACAGGGTCCTTCTCGGCCAAGAAACAATCCTGGACAGATTGCCATTAGACCAATCAAGTATTTGCGCCATAGCACTGACCACCAAGACATCCAATGTTCATCATGTAAAACGTCTTCAACTTGCGGTACTCCCGAACCAACGATGTCAAACAGATGATTTTTCAACAGACGCGCCATTATCAGCCATAAAATAAGCGTACCGATCAGATAGACGCCCAGCATCAGATAATGAGTTCGCATATAAGGATAGATAACATTGAGTCCTTGCAGCGTATCGTCGATGATTTTGCGAAACGTGGTTACGATCAGACCAGTTGCCATTCCGACAGCGGTGCCGCGTCCAATCCTTTTTAAAAAGTTTGAGGCAAAGGGCCGGTGCAGAATTTCGCTTGCGTCAATTTCTTTCAAGATACAATCCCCTTTTCGAATTTCTGTCTTTGTTATTGTGGCATTCTGATTGGTTGCCATTTTGATAACAGCTATCAATCAATCGTTAAATAATGAATTACTTAATAATCAACTTATGGCGAAAAAACAAAATGCAGTCTGTCTGGCCACGAAAAAATATAGCACAAATGAAATCGCTTTTTAAGAAACATTCATTAAAATTAGTTAATCTAAAGTATATTTTTATCGAATTTTACAAAAATTAAGTTGTTCTTTTATTAAAGATGTTATACTTTTCTCTAATATCAAAAAGACGGTTTATTTGACGAGGAGTCGCTCAATGCCGTCCTAGGATATCCTTAAAAGTTGTTGTTGATTACCTGTCTGCAAGGATAAGGAGGAATTTATGATGACTAAAGACTTGGAAAATGAAACGGCGATCGTTACGGCAGCCAGTCGCGGCATTGGCCTGGCAATTGCCGAAAAGCTGGTTGAGCAGGGGGCCATTGTCTATATGGCTGTGCGGGACAGTGAAAAGAACCGTCAGCTAACCGCCCAGCTGCATGAGCAAAATGAAAACTTCCGCAGCGTTTTTTATGATGCGTTTGACTTTGCAACCTATGCGCCCATGATTCAAGAAGTAGTGCAAGACGCGGGCCATTTGGACATTCTGGTCAATAACTTTGGCACGACGGATGTTAAAAAAGATACGACTTTGGTTGATGGCGACAGTCAGACCTTCTTTGATATCGTTGACAAAAACATCGCAAGCGTTTATTACACTTCCAAATATGCCGTTAAAGTAATGCGCGAGCAGGAAAGCGGCGGCAACATTATCAATATTTCATCAGTTGCCGGTACGACGCCAGATATCAGTCGCTTGGCATATGGCGTCTCAAAAGCAGCCATCAACTCGCTGACCAAACAGACAGCCGTTGAGTATGCGCGTGATAAGATTCGGGCCAACGCGGTACTGCCTGGTTTTGTCGGTACGGATGGCGCCTTGCAGAACATGTCAAAGAGCTTCTTGGATGGCTTTTTGAAACACGTGCCATTAAATGAGGTCGTTAAGCCAGTGGATATCGCCAATATGGTTGCCTTCCTGGCCAGCGATAAGGCGCGTTATGTTACGGGTGAGCTGATTACGGTTGCCGGTGGCTTTGGCCTGCCAACGCCGATCTATGGGGATGCCATGAGCGGCAGCATTAAAAAAGGCTGATAATAATTAACCAGATAAAAAGGACTCGTCGATTTTGGCGGGTCCTTTTATATATTATTTAAACGTCAATTGCTAGTTTGTAACATTCCAAATTTTGCTAGATTATTCGTCATGACAAGTGCCTCGATCTGTGCTTGCA
>NZ_CANCWQ010000050.1:0-6378 GCF_947381555.1 Limosilactobacillus pulli | reverse complement strand
ATTGGGCTATAGCCAAGTGGTAAGGCAACGGTTTTTGGTACCGTCATGCGCTGGTTCGAACCCAGCTAGCCCAACTGAATAACCGCCAGATGACTTGATGTCGTCTGGCGGTTTTTTTTATTGTTTACGATAATTGATTGTGCTTGGCGTGCTTTACACTAGTGAGGTTTACAATCAAGCTGATTTGCTTTGATTTACTTATTGGGGCAGGTTTGTTTGATAAATGTAATTTAAGATTAGACAGTGCAAAAAAACAATTTTATATAAAATCCCAGTGTTTTAACTAAAGTAGAGAAGGCATTATCAGCTGAGCGATAGTCACTATGCCAAGATCCTACACAATAACATCTGATGAAAAAAATCAAATTATTTCACACTATTAAAAATAGCTTGTATAAAATGGCCAATATACACCGTCTCAAAGGTTATAATTTAATAGTAAAACTATATTGGGAAGGTAATCTATGAAAAGCAATAATACAGAAGAACTAGCCTTTGAAGATGAATTGATTGAGTATCTGCAGCATGTTGGTGCAAGTCGCCAATGGAAATATGAAGAAGAAATTAAAACAACCAATCAACTTTGGGCTAATTTTAGAAAGATTCTTGAACAGAACAACCAGGATAAGTTGGATGGCAAGCCGCTTTCAGACACGGAATTCAGCCAGGTAAAAAAACAGGTTGAAAGCTTGGATAATCCTTATAAAGCCGGCATCTTTTTATATGGTGTCGGTGGTAAGAGCCAAGTATCGGTTGAGCGGGATGAAGATGGCAAGTCAGTGATTTTAACAGTGTTTGACCAAGATCAAATTGGTGGCGGCAATACTGTATATCAAATGGTTAATCAAATTCAGCGTGATCTGGTTATTAGTGGTAAAAAGCCACGTCGATTTGACGTTACGCTGCTGATCAATGGTTTGCCGATTATACAGATTGAGGAAAAACGCGATTCCATCAGTACTGATAAGGCGTTTAATCAAATGAAGCAGTACCTTAGTGAACGTCAATATAGCGGGATTTATTCGACACTCCAAATCATTGTAGGGATGACGCGCAATGAAATTCGCTATATGGCTTTGCCGAATGATGCTGATCACTTTAACACGGATTTTGCCTTTGAATGGCAAGACGAAAAGACCAACCGTCCAGTTCACGATTGGCGGGTATTTGCATCCAAGGTACTATCAATTCCGATGGCACACCAGCTGGCTACCAATTACATGATTTTAGATGGCACGCCTTATCATCAAATGATTAAGGTTATGCGTCCTTATCAAGTGTATGCAACGCGTCGGGTAATGGATAAAATCAAGGCGCATGATTTCGAAGTCAATGACCAGCGTTTGGGGTATATCTGGCATACGACTGGATCAGGCAAAACGATTTCGAGTTTTAAAGCTGCCTGGCTTGCATCAAGGCAACCAAACGTTGATAAAGTTGTGTTTTTAGTTGACCGAATCGCACTCACCAATCAAACCGTAGCAGAATATAAGGCCTACGATCCTGAAAATGATACAGAATCTAGTGGTGGCGTGGTAAAAGAAACCGCTAATGTCTCCGATTTGAGTCGTAAACTGAAAAAGAAGGGTAACAGTGTGATTGTCACTTCAACGCAAAAGATGGCGACTTTAGTGCGGCGGCGTGAATATACTGATCAGCAGCACGTGGTCTTTATCGTTGATGAGGCCCATCGATCAACCAGTGGCGACATGATCAAAGACATCAAAAAAGCCTTTCCCCATTCAGCGTGGATTGGGTATACGGGCACACCGGTTTTTGATGACGAAACCATGAATGGCACCAAAAGAAAAAATGCGGCTAAGATAACTACGACCAGAGATATCTTTGGTGATCCGCTACACATCTACACGATCAGAGAGGCAATTGCCGATCGAAACGTCTTGGGATTTAAGGTTGATTTCCAGACGACTCTACCTAAAGATAGCCTGGAAAATGAGTACTTGCCAAAATATTTCAAAAAGATCAACCCAACGTGGACTGATGAGCATATTAAAGAACGGATTAGGAATCTAACGCCGAGTGATATGGACGATTTGATACAACCGAGTGTTTATGATAATAACCAAGAACATGTGCGATTGGTGGTCACGGATATTTTTAAGTACTGGTCGAATCGATCAAATAAAGGACTATATAGTGCGATCTTGACGACTCATGTTGGTGGTGGCAAGGCATCAACGCCAATGGCAATGATGTACTATGATGAGTTTCAGCGTCAAAACAAATTAAGACCTGCTGACCAGCGTTTAAAAGTGGCGATTACGTTTAGCCAGGATACATCGAATGGAGAAAACCAGTATGAGAATAATCAAGGCTTGAGTCGTGCCATTAAAAACTACAATGCGGAATTTGGGACTGGCTTTGATGATACAACGGTAAAAGAATACACCGAAGATGTGGTTAATCGCCTGGCAAGAAATCTGGGTGACGATGCCATTAATCTTGATTTGGTAATTGTAGTTGATCAGTTGTTGACGGGATTTAATGCACCAATGCTTAATACGCTTTATGTCGATCGGACTCTGAAAGGTGCTAATTTAATCCAGGCATATTCGCGGACCAATCGTGTGCAGGATATGGAAAAAAAGCCGTTTGGACGAATCGTTAACTACCGCTGGCCTCAGCACGCAGAAGACTTGATGAATAAGGCGTTGACTCTCTATGCCAATCGTCAGTCGGCTGCCGTGCAAGGTGAGTTGATTGATCGCCCAGATGGAATCGTGGAAAAATCCTATGCTGAATTAGTTGATGAACTGGCAGGAGTCGTGAAGCAGATTAAGAATCTTACCGATAACTTTGACGATGTACCAAAAAGTGAGAATGCGCAGGTTGAGCTATGGCATTCGATGCATCGGTATAATCATCTGATGGTAAAGATTAAACAGGATGATAATTACGATGAAAAGCATCCAGAAAAGTTGTTTGGGCAAGTTAATATGAATGCGCAAGATGAAACGGCACTGACTGGGCGAATCGCAACTAAGCTCAATAAATTGATCAATCAACAAAGAGGCGAATCTGATGATGAGATGCCAATGCCAACGTTAAGAATGGAACACGTAAATGACGTTCGAGTCAACTATGATTACATTGAAGAACTATTGGCACAGTTGGCAAATCAGCTGCATGATGGTGATGAAGCTGGAGCGCAAAAAACGCATGAGCAATTGCAGAGCTATACCAATCTAATTGAAGACGAAAAGTATGCTGCTCAGCTGGTGGCTTTCATTAAGGCCTTGTTCGATCGGGCAGTTCAAGGCGGTACTTATCCGCTTCAAGGCAAGGATGCGGGAAAACTGTTGCGATCATATGCTAAAGGCAGTGAATCAAACGATATTGAGCAGTTTATGCAAAAATGGGGCTTAATGAACCTAAATAAAGATAAGATTACTCATTTGATACAGCAGCATACGCTTGAACATGATGATCTGGATACGAAGAATGAATTAGGAGACATTCTTAATGAAGCTCAAAAATCATACCAGACTACGGCACATGATCAAGAAGTCCGGAATCTGAAAAGAATGAAATATCGAACCCATTTGCGGCAGGCCTTTAATGATTTCGCCGATACGATGAAACGCAAATACTAGAGTTAGGAGAGTCAAAATGTCAAAAGCACAAGATGTATCAAGCCAACTTTGGAGCATGGCAAACGAACTGCGTGGGACGATGGATGCCAGCGAATACCGTAACTATATCCTTGGATTTATGTTCTACCGTTACCTATCAGAAAAACAGGAAAAATATCTGATTGATAATGATATTTTTGATCAGGTAGAAGGAAAGAGCATTAATGATCTATATCGACAAGACGCAGTTGGTGATGATTTAAAGGACTACTTGGAAGATATCTCTGGGGCGTTAGGATATGCAATTGCGCCAGAAGATACCTGGACCACATTGATGGAAAAAATCCATGACAGCAAGGCAAATGCCGAAGATTTTCAAAATATTTTTGATCATTTTGAAGAAAACGCGCAGCTTAATTCATTTGCCGAAAAGGACTTTCGTGGGGTTTTTGCTGATGTCAATCTGAACAACAGTCGACTGGGAAACAATCTGGCTACACGAACCAAAGCTTTAATTGCAACCGCCAAAATGGTAAACGACTTTGATTATTTTGATGAAAATGGGCATGATATCTTAGGAGACGTCTATGAATATCTGATTAAGCAGTTTGCCAGCAATGCCGGAAAGAAGGCCGGTGAATTTTACACGCCGCATGAAGTATCTAAGGTCTTGGCTAAGTTGGTAGCAGCCAACATGGACCTGAATCAAGAATCATTTTCAATTTATGACCCGACGATGGGATCCGGCTCCTTGCTGCTGACCGTGCGTGATGAGATTCCAAAAGGTCGACAAAAGGGACGAGTACGTTTTTACGGTCAAGAACTGAATACGACGACTTACAACCTGGCGCGTATGAATTTAATGATGCATGGCGTTGATTATGGTAATATGACGCTGCGCAATGCTGATACTTTGGCAATGGACTGGCCAGACGGATTGGACCAAGATGGGGTTGATCGTCCTCACTTTTTTGATTCTGTCGTTGCCAACCCACCATATTCACAAAAATGGGATGCTGATTCGAGTAAATTAAAAGATCCACGATTTAAAGATTACGGTGCACTTGCTCCCAAGGGTAAGGCTGACTATGCTTTCTTGCTGCACTCTCTGTATCACCTGGAGCAAAATGGTACGATGGCGATTGTTTTGCCACACGGGGTTCTTTTCCGTGGAGCAGCAGAAGGCAAAATTCGCAAAGCCTTATTAGCAAAAGGGCAAATTGACGCAATTATTGGGATGCCAGCTGGCTTATTCTATTCTACGGGTATTCCAACAATTGTAATGGTCTTAAAAAAGCATCGTGATAATCGAGACGTTTTGTTTATCGACGCTTCAAAAGGCTTTGAAAAGGGCAAAAACCAAAATATCCTGCGTGATCAAGACATTGACAAGATTATCGAGACATATAAAAAACGCCAAGACGTCGATAAATACGCGCACTTGGCCACAATGGATGAAATTAAGGAGAACGAGTTTAACCTTAACATCCCTCGATATGTTGATACTTTTGAAGAAGAACCACCAATTGATATTGTGGCCTTGAGTAAAGAAATGCAGGACATCGATCAAAAAATTGCTCAAAGTGAAGCTGAATTTTTGTCATTGGTCGATGATCTTGATGTGAATGAACATACGCAATCCACTATTAATGCGATTAAGGCGGTGTTTAAGCATGACTAAACAAAATGAAAAAGATGCTAAACGAGTCCCAGAACTGCGGTTTAAAGGCTTTACGGATGATTGGGAGCAAGTAGAGTTTGGTCATAAAATTTATCGACGAACAAAATCTGAAATGAGTTCTAGTAAATTACCTGGGGTTGAATATGAGGATATTAATTCTGGGCAGGGAACACTAAATAAAGATATAACCAAAAAGAGCATTAGAAAAAAAGGGATTTTTTTTCAACCTTTCGATGTATTATTTGGAAAACTTCGACCTTATCTAAAAAATTGGCTTTATCCCAATTTTAAAGGTGTTGCTGTAGGTGACTTTTGGGTTTTATATTCAAAATTATTGGAACCTAGCTTTATTTACGGAATGATTCAGACTCAAAAATTTCAAAATGTGGCTAATCTATCGTCTGGTTCAAAGATGCCACGTTCTGATTGGAAGTTAGTCTCAGGGACGTTATTTAGATTTCCTATGAATGAAAATGAGCAAAGAAAAATTGGACTACTATTATTAAATCTCGACAAAACTATCACTTTGCATGAGGAAAAGCATCGCCAGTTAGAACAGCTGAAAAAGGCTTTACTGCAAAAAATGTTTGCGGATGAAACCGGATATCCGGCTCTCCGGTTTAAAAGATTTAGTACCGCTTGGGAACAGCATAAGTTATCAAAACTAACCACAAAAATAGGCACAGGAAAAAGTAAGTACAAATTACAAGATAATGGTAGATATCCAATATTAGGGTCAACTTCAGTGATTGGATATGACAATAATTTTGATTATACTGGAGATTTTATTTTAACTGCACGTGTTGGTGCTAACGCGGGTAATTTATATCGATTTTCAGGATCAGTTAAAATTACTGATAATACAGTGTTTATCAAAAGCAAGTACAACAAGTTTCTGTATTACTACTTACAAAAATATGATTTAAAAAAATTATCCTTTGGAACTGGTCAACCACTAGTTAAGGCTAGCGATTTGAAAAATCTAAAAATCTTAAAGCCAAGATTAGATGAAGAAATATATAGAATTGGCAGATTGCAATAAATAACTTGAACAAATTTAATGACGCAGATTAAGCAAGAAGATCTCAATTGGAGTTCGCCAGT
>NZ_CANCWQ010000049.1:0-6523 GCF_947381555.1 Limosilactobacillus pulli | reverse complement strand
GTGACGACACCATTAAAGACCTTTATGGGTTTTTCTGTCCACTAAAATGTTCAACTTAAATTTTACAATCTGCCATAAGAAAAAAGCAGACAAACAGCGACCAGATGATTAGGCCGTTTATCTTTATAAGATGATCATAACTAAAACGAATTCGCAAGCAGGTTAACGGACTTGTCTAAACCGAATTGACAGTAAGATTTGAGAAATGTTTTGCCCACGGCCTAAAAAGCAGTCGGCAAAACAATAATAATCGGCTTTACCAATAAGCGTGAGTAGGGAAAATGGAATTGGAGTGTTTTATAGTTAATGCTGATTTTAAAAAGAGCTAAGGAATTGACCAATCTAAAAAATCAGACTGACCAAGATCTTAAAACCAGCAACAATATATTAATTTTCCCTAGCTCATGATATATTTTATGTAATCGCTAACACGATCGCTTGAATATTAGAACTATTTTTTGAACAAAGGACGGAATAAAATGGAAATCGTAACTGCGTATCTGGAATCATTGGGAGTTCCAGCCACAATTTGGGAGTATGACAACGGCCAGTATAGTTTACAGTTTCGTCAAGGCAAGTTGTTGCTGGTGAACTATCTAAAAATTTTGCGTCGCTGTCCACATAAGTCGCTGCAATTTTTGCGGCATAGTCAAAATCTATACAGTTGCTTAATATGGTGCGACCAGATAGTCATCTATGTAGGACCAGTGATCGTTAACATTAGTCAGCGTTATCAAAACAGTGAGATGCCGGGCAGTCATGCCGTCATGTATATGCCAAAGCTGCTGAAGACGGTTTATCTGGAAGAAAAACAGTTTTTGCAGCAGATTTTGGTGTTGGTACGGTTATTAGAACTGCCGATCGATTTTGAAACCATCAGTGACGAGTTTCACCAAGCACGTCTTTCGAGAGACTTTGATGCCCAATTGCTGAAGCTGCGGATGAGCAGTGAGGGTGGCCATGTTAGTTATCTTTATGAACGCGAAGTCAAAAAAGCAATCGCACAGGGAAACTTGGCTGCTTTGCCGATCATATTCTCTAAAAACATCAACTCAGGTCGGATCGGTATTTTAGCAGATAATCAAGATGCGCTGCGCAACGTTAAGAACTGGGGCATTATCTCGGTTTCCGTAAATCTGCGTGCTCTGTTTCAAGTCGGGTTGGATTACGAAATGGTGTATTCACTGAATGATCAATACGTACGTCATATTGAGTCATTGACGTCCTACAATGAAGTACTGGCAGCAATTGAGGCAGCTGATGTGGATATGGCTATGCGCTGCCGTGAGATGGTTGATGCCAAGATGACGGCACCGGTCAGCAAGATTTTTTGGCAGTTAATGAGTAATCCGACTATGGACCAAAGCGTTGATGATCTGGCAATGACGGTAGGGTTATCCAGTCGCTATCTTGGCAGCCAGTTTAAAAAACAGGTTGGAGTCAGTATCAGTCACTTCAAGCGCTTGGTTCAGATTAATCATGCGATTGAAGATCTGATTGGCACCAATCTTTCAATGGCAGAGCTTGCCGAGCGTTATGGATTTGCTGACCAGGCGCATTTTTCACGAGTCTTCCATGCCCTAACTGGGATAACGCCTAAAGAAGTACGTGCTGATGCTACCCAAATTGCTGATTGGAATCTTTACGATTATCTTTTCAAAAAATAGTATGAAAAATCAATCATATGTATTTTTAAATTTTTTAACGGAGTGACCGCTTTTTTGCCAGTGGTCATTTTTGCTGACGCTATATGAAGAAACCAAATCTATTATTTTGGAGAAATTAAAAATTTTAGCTCGTAAATGACGAAAAATAGATTTTAAGGGTAGCGTTTTCAAAAAAACTGTGTTAAATTTTGGTCGTTGGTTGAAAACACAAACTAACGTGCAGCGCTGTACCGGTTTGAATCAAATTTACAAGAGGTGTAAAAACTATGGACAAGCCAAAAAATAAGCAAGTCGATGAGTTCGCCAAACTGTCTTGGGGTGAGCGAATCGCTTATGGTGCTGGTGACTTGGCACAAAATCTGATTTTTGGAACGATTGGCTCAATGTTGCTGTTTTATCTGACAACGGTTTTTGGAATCTCGGCAGCCGTTGGGGCCACGATTTTTCTGATCGTTCGCTGGGTTAACGTTTTTTGGGATCCCTGGGTCGGAACGGTTGTCGATAAGAGCCATTTTAAGCACGGCGGCAAATACAAGCCATTTTTAATTTATTTCGGAATTCCGCTCACGATCTGCTGTGCCATGCTGTTCTTGCCAATTCCAGCCGTTCGTGGCAATGTTGCCTATGCATTCTTGATGTATCTGGCAACGGCCTTGATCTATTCATTCGTTAATATTCCTTATGGTTCGTTGAATGCCTCGCTGACGCGGGATAATGATGAGATCTCAACTTTAACGACGGTCCGGATGACGGAAGCAAATATCGGTAATCTTTTTGTCTACACGTTCCTGCCATTGTTCGTTCAAATGGCATCCCCTGACAAGCATTTAAAAGCCATCGGGATGTTTGGCATCAAGCTTAATTTAGGTAACTATGCCTCGCCACACGCTGCTGGTGCCTACTTCCACGTTATGTCAATCTATATGCTGATTGGTTTTATTCTGTTGCTTTGCACTTACTTTGGTGTTCATGAACGGGTGCTGCCAACGGAAGAAGAAACGGATTCCGTTAAGTTTTCTGATCTTTGGAATGAGCTGCGTCGTAACAAACCACTACGGGTACTAGGCTGCTTTTTCCTAGTTGGCTTTACCTTCATGTTCTTTGGCAATACTGTTTGGCCATTCTTCCTTCAGTACAACATTGGTCACTCAGAATGGATGGCTTCAATCAATCTGATTGGTTCGATTCCAGGGATCTTCTTGGTTTTCTTATGGCCAATTATTCGGCGCAAGATCGGCAAAAAGGGATTCTTCCAACTGTTCTTGGGAATGTTTATCGTTGGGACGCTGCTTCTTTGGGTATGGTCATGGCCACAGTTTAAGAACAGCATTGCCCTGGGCTACATTGGTGGCTTTATCAAGTCGTGGGGACTTTCGGCCGCTACTGGCTACATGTGGTCACTGGTTCCGGAAGTCGTTTCTTATGGTGAATGGAACTCAAAGAAGCGGGTTGCTGGGATCATCAACGCCTTGATGGGACTGTTCTTCAAGATTGGGCTGGCACTTGGCGGGATCATTCCAGGCTACATCAATGCCGCTTGCCACTTTGACGGTACTAAGGCTACGCAATCAGCAACGGCCTTGAATGGGATTGCGATTTCAATGATCTGGCTGCCAATTGTTTTGGCAATTGTTGGCATGTGGGTGATCAGTAAGTACCCATTGTCTGATGCAGAAGTTGACAAAATCAATCACGAAATTGAAGATCGCCGCCAAGCTGAAGAAAAGTAGCTGTCTTAATGCAGAAATAACGGAAAGGATGAAAGTTCATGAAAATCTATGTTGATGCGCAGGCACCATTTGATGGCGATGGAAGCAAGCATCGTCCATTTAAAACGATTCAAGCAGCCGCAGATATCGCAATGCCAGGCGATAAGGTGTGCGTTTTTCCAGGCACTTATCGTGAAAACGTTAATCCTAAGCATGCGGGCACGGCAGATCAGCGCATCGTCTATGAGTCGGTTGAGCCGTTAAAGGCCATTATTACTGGGGCGGAAGTCGTTAAAGGCTGGGAAAAAACTGCAGATGGCATTTGGCAGGTAAAAATTCCCAATAGTATGTTTAGTGAGCGCAATCCATACACGACCAAGATTTTTGGTGACTGGTTCGATGCACGAATCCTGGCTCATACCGGTGAGGTCTATTTAAACGACAAGGCCTTGTATGAGGTCAACACGCTGGCTGAGGTAAAACAGCCCGTTCGCAATGAAAAATCATGGGATCCTGACTTTACGATCTATACTTGGTATACGGAACAAGATGCTGACACGGATGAAACGATTATCTATGCCAACTTCCATGATTTCGATCCCAACCAGGAAAACGTGGAGATCAACGTGCGTCAAAGCTGTTTTTACCCACAGGCTGAAGGAATCGGCTACATTACCTTAAAAGGATTTGGCGTTACTAAAGCGGCGACGCAATGGGCGCCACCAACGGCTTACCAAGAAGGGATGGTTGGTCCACACTGGTCAAAAGGATGGATCATTGAAGAATGTGAGATTTCGCATTCCAAATGTTCTGGTATCTCGCTTGGCAAGTACCTGCAGCCAAACAATGACAATAAATGGTCTAAGTGGAAATACAAAGATGGTACTCAGACGGAGCGTGACGTAATCTGTCAAGCATCTTATGAAGGCTGGGATAAAGAACACGTCGGCTCGCATATCGTACGGCGCAATCGCATTCATGACTGTGGCCAAACCGGGATTGTTGGTCACTTGGGCGGTGTCTTCTCCTTGATTGAAGAAAACGACATCTACAACATCAACATTCGTCAAAATCTGGTGGGAGCCGAAATTGGCGGCATTAAGATGCATGCTGCCATTGATGTGATCTACCGTCATAATCATATTCACCACTGTACGCGTGGCTTATGGCTGGACTGGCAGGCACAAGGAACGCGGGTCACGCAAAATGTCTTTGATCACAACTCCTTACCTGAACATTTTGAAGTCAGTGAAGAGAACGTGGGCGACGTGCTGCAAGGGCTTGGTGAAGATATGTGGGTCGAGGTTTCGCATGGACCAACGCTGATTGACAACAACCTATTCCTTTCAGAACGCTCAATTCGGTTTGCTGCGCAGGGAATTGCCATGGTGCACAACCTGATTGCTGGTAGCTTTACTGCGGTTGGCGTTGGGACGGACAATAATTCCGTCAACCTGCCATCCAACCGCTTTACACCATATCATGAACATCACGGCACCAAGGTAATGGGCTTTATGACGTTCCAACATGGCGACAATCGTTTTTACAATAATGTCTTCGTTCAACAAAAGCTGCGGCCGGAAATGCAAAAGCTGGCTGAACTGATGCATGACAAGCCGGATGCATGGGATACTTACAACTTTAAAGTCGGTACCCAGCCGTTTGAAGAATATCCAACGTTTGCAGAATGGGATCAGCAGTTTGATGGCTATTGCGGAATCTATGCGCCAAACAGCGATCACTATTACAACCACCTGCCAGTATGGAACGCGGGCAACGCTTACTTCAACGGTGCCCAGTCATGCAGCAAGGAGCAGAACCAATTCGTCGACGATAAGGATCAAGTCGTCCTGGAATTGGAGAAGCGAGCTGATGGCCTGTATCTTAAGACTAATTTGGCTGACTTCCTGCCGCAAGACAACGATGCCAAGATTACAACTGCTACGCTGGGAATGGCGTTTGAGCCAGAAGAACGCTATGAAAACCCTGATGGCACGCCAATCGTCTTTGATGCCGACTTCTTTGGCAACCATCGTGACGGTGCCATGGTAACGGCTGGTCCTTTGGTTAAGTTCCAAGCCGAGCAGCGTGTGTTCTAAAAGCTTGATGCTGGATTAGCCATAATACTGAATCTGAATCAACTAAAAGGCGCTTCGTCATTTTGAAATGGCGAAGCGCCTTTTATTGGTTGTTGATTTTAATGCTCAAATCAGGCTGCAGCAGTAAATTTTTAGCAATCTGCATTTTGAGACTCTGCAGATATTTTTGCGGCGACTGTTGGCTGTACTGCTTGAAAAGGTGAAGCGCGGTACTTTGGCTGATGTGAAACTCGGCAATGATTGAAGCAATTGAAATTGTCTGGGGAGCTTTGGCATTGAAAATCTGTTCGTTGAGCTCATCTTTAATACGCATTGAGATCTGCTGAAACAAAGCATAATGATCGATTTCATTTTGCTTGGGCAACTGATCTTTGTTGGCATGCAGATGATGAATCAGCGTTCCAATCACGTTGATCGTATTTAGCTCAATCGTCAGCCGGTCGCTTAATGAATATTGATTACCGATGATGCTGATGATCTGTTCAAGGAATTTGCGCAGTTCGTCATAGTAAGGCGCGGTCTGATCAATAATCTGGTTGGTAAAGTTTTTCACCAGCAGATATTTGATTGCTGGGCCGTCAAGATTGAAATGCATGGTAAAGAGGTCATTGATTCGTTGCCCCAGCAATAGTTAGTGTGTTTCATGCCAATGGGAATGACCATCATCTCACCAGCCTTAATGATTTTTTCGGCTAATTCGGTAACGGTTCTTTGCGCGCCATCCAAGATGTACAGAATCTCAAAGGCTGGGTGGGCGCCAGCCGGGCTCAACGGTTTCAGCATGACCACCGAAAAAAGAAAACGTAGTGTTGATCGTTGGCAGATAGCCGTCTTCCAAAAACTGCATGCCCACTCCTCCTGTTAATTATTGATGAAATTGTAGTCGCTTTCAAATGAAAATAAAAGTTGTTAAAATAGATGTGAAGATGTTTTGAGCTGCAAAAGAGTTGGTAGATTGGCATTTTTTAAGGTAAGGCAGATTGCAAGAAATAACTTGAACAAATCTATTGGCGCAGATTAAGCAAAAAGATCTCAATTGGTGAATGCC
>NZ_CANCWQ010000048.1:0-6576 GCF_947381555.1 Limosilactobacillus pulli | reverse complement strand
TCTCTTGTATTCGCCGATATTATCGGCTATTATTATAACCGATAAGAATCGACAATCACTAATTGACTATTTGGGGTAGCCAATTGGTTAGCTCGTTAAGGTATTGGCGTACCTTAACGGGCTTTTCTTTTTGCTCTTGATATTCGATTTTTAGGCGTGTTACACGCTTTCACTTGTCTACTTTACGCCTGCAGGAACAGATACACAAGTAAAAACTTAAGATTAAGCAATAATCTGCTATAATATATACATAACGAGTAGTCGTTAATGATTAGGTGAAAAGGCTGTAACCATTAAATTGGTTGCAGTCTTTTTGCTTGATCGTCTGAACATACTGCACGATTTTACCGGCTCAAAACAAGCAATAATTTGTATCTTATGTTATAATATCTGCAGAAAATAAGTTGAATAACTTGCCGTGTATAGTTCAATGCTATCATGCAGTTAAACCAAAAAGCCCCAACGTACCTCCAATACGCTAGGGCTTTTTTAGTAGCTCAATTTTGCTCGATTCGTTTAACCTATCTTAACGCTTTCGATTATCAAGCCAATGGTCAAAAACTACGATAAGCAAACTAGAAAATAAGTTGAATAAATCTTGCCAGTAGTTCAATGCTTTCACCCCCTCTCATGCAGACAAAGGGACGAGCAACTATTACATTCTATCATCTATCGAATTTTAGTCCCAAGTCAAATCGACAACAGACTTGACAACAGACTTTTGGTTTTTCATCAGCTTTTTAAGTAAATGAAGTGTATAGTTATATGTAATTGAACTCTTGGGAGGAGTTACATATGTTTAATAATTTGTCAATTCTAGCTATGTCTGACGAGGCACAAATGGTCGTAATGATACTTATTCTTGTTGTTGTATTTGGTTTGCCAATCGCCATAGCTCATTTCGATCCACATACAATGAAATACAATAAAGAAGAACTTAAAAAAGCAGACGAAAAAGGTTATCAACGTTTGGGTGGTAACACAAAACGCTTAGACTTTGCCAATATTGTTTTAGGTGATAATGGTATTTATTTCCGCCCAGACACCAGACGTGATGACTATTATGCTTACATTCCATATCCAGACATGGTTAAGTACCATATCGCCTATCAACCAACTACCACTACTCGTAGCGGTGCTGGCGGTGCAGTAGTCGGTGGCTTACTCTTTGGTGTTGTTGGTGCTATTGCGGGCGGTTTAGCAACACGTAGGCAATTAAGCTCAATCAAAGAGTTAATTGTTGTGATTCACGATAATACTGGCGATTCTTATCGTATTAACTTTATCGATGGCACACATGTTGAATCTGTTATCAAAAGCCGTGTAGCTGAATATGAACAACTTCGTTCCTACCTTGATAATCACGGCGTTCCTTACACGCAAGAAGTATTACCATCATTGCCATAACTTTAAGCTCACCTTAATTGGTGGGCTGCATGATCCAATAAGCCTAAAAATAGGGCTGTAAGACACTTTTAATCAAAGAGGCTCACAACAAAAACACGCTGAATCCCTAGAGCGACAAGGGGTTTGGCGTTTTTCTTTGTCGCATTGGTCAAGAAAGGTCAAATAAATACCCTGTTTTTGGTAGATTGTGCAGGCTTTCACAGTCTTTAAAGATACAATTTTGCTAATTTGTCCTATTTTTTTGATCCCTAGCTATATACAGTCTGCTATGTATATATACACGTGTCTGCACGATCTCAGCAGATCATGGTCATATATCTAGTGTTTGGATCTGCTCTATCTGCTTATGATCACTCTTGACCGTGTAAGGTCATCCCCTAGCTCAGATATAGCTCTCAGAGGCTCAGAATTGCTCTCTCAGCCGTTTTAGATCAGTCTATATAAGTCTATAGTCAAAATAAAAAGAGCGCTGTATAACGCTCTCAGACCCTCTAGAATGCACTGTAGAGATCGATCACGCCCTGCTCATACATATATCTATCTCTGCTGTATTGGCTGATCTCTTTAGCTTTGGATAGTGTTTTGATTGCTCTGATTAGTGCATTATCTGCATGATTCAGCAGATCATCAACATAGTCAACGACCTGCAGATCCGTTCTGCTTTCAATTGTTTGCAGGATCTGATCCCACACGCTCAAATTATCGTTAAAGATCGGATCGATCAATTCAGACTCAATATCAGTCGCTATCGTATAAATTGCGTCCGCTTTTTCGCCTTTTTCGGTGTCTGTTAAGCTCTGTAAAGCCCAACAACAAGCCCTAATGCTTAACTTATCTAGATCGTTTTTAATCATGCTTAGATCCCCCTATTTTGATCTCTATTTTAACCTTTTCATGTCTAGTATGAACCCCTGTTTTTTGGCTGTTTAGGTGTGTTTTTTCGATCATTTTCAACGTCTGCAGGATCAATCAAATATACTAAACCAACGCCCAAAAACTGCATGGATCGGGGCTATTTTCAGCTAAATTCAAAAAGTAACTAAACATTCCCAAAATTAGGGCGAAAAGTAGCCCTAAACGATCAAAAAAGGCCAAAATTTTAACAAAAAGTTTATTTCGTGTGTCTAAAGCTACTCATTTTAGATCTGCAGACAAAAAACGATCAATTTTGAATCAAGCATCCCCAGTCTATGTTATAATTGGTATAGACCAATCATGCAGCCTCACGTGCAATAAAAAAGAGCGGTCGTTGCAGACTGCTCAGTAAAATGTGGCTTTTATTTAAGATCAAAAATCAAACTAGGATCGTAATTCTTGATCATCTCTCCCACGGCTTTCAGCTTTTTCTCCAAACTGGTGATTTCATGGTGTTCCCTAGCGCTCAGCAGAGCCAAATTATCCATGGAATTGCCTTTTTTTGTACCTTTTTTTGCGCCATTGATATGGTGAATTTCATACTGATCCCTTTGATCGATCAGCTTGTTTTAGTTGCAATTGTTGAGATTGACTAAGATTGATTTGAGCCATTCGCAATTGTTCGTTTAGCTGATCTATCTGTTTATCTTTAGCTTCCAACTGTTTCTGAAGCGTCTCAATGCTGATTCTTTGAACTGGTTCTTTAGAATCGTTAATATCATCAATCTTTGTCCTAACAAGTTTTATAATCGTTTAATCGTATAATTTAGCTTGTCCTTTTTTCTTCTTAGCCCGTAGGTGATTATCTTTAACTACTCGATAGACTGTTGACTTTGAGCAACCAACGATCTTGGCTACTTCTAACATTGTAAACAATTCTTCTTTTTCCTTAGCTGTTTCTGGCAATTCAATCACCTCTTCTACTGTGGACGTAAGTATTTACAGTCTTATCGTATAATAAAGAAACAGTTAAATTAAGTAATAAAAAAGCGCCCCCCTCAGAAAGAAGGACGCTAAATCTTAATTAATTTTTCCATTTACCATCTCATCAAATAATCGAACAAGCCTATTGTGTCTGCTTATGGTACTTTCCATTTTTTTCGTTGGTTCGTTCCCATCAAATTCCAACAGCTCATATTCATTACCATCAGCTACAGTAAAAACAACTCCTAATCTTTCTATTACGTCACCAGCGTGAAAGCCCGTTCCCGCTTCAACAACAACCTTGCCCAAAATATTGTCACTATTTTCGTTATGCTTTTTCTCAATAACATTATATTCAACGATTTCGCTTGCATTAAACAATTTCCAGCGGATTCCTTCTACCCATAGCACTTTCCCAATTTTACTTGAAACATAGCTATCACCATATTTATCTATCGGCTCAAACTGGCTTTTTACGGCTTCAAAATTTGGATCTTCTTTTAACTCTTTCCTTTTTACTTTCTTTTCAGATGATTGTCTATTAAAGATCAATGAACCCACCATTAAAACAACTGATAAAACAACTAAAACAACTGATCCCGCTCCGTAAAATAACAGTTCAAAAATAAGAACGCAAGCCGATATAAAAAACATGACTATTATTATCCCCAATAGAACAGTCAACATAATTAATACCCCCAAAATAAAAAAGGAGTCAACCAGCGCAACTAGAGCGTTAGTTGACCTTCTGATCGAAACCTCACATAGAATAGCAGAATTTGATAGTTTAAACAACCTATTTTTAATAGAAATGCCTTATTTTAAAGCAAATGCAAAAAGCTACTAAACACGTCCATTTTTTGGTCGTTTAGGGCTATTTTTCAATCAAAAAAGGTCAAAATTTAACAAAAAGTCCGTGTGTGTGTCTTAAGCAACTCATCTACAGTTCCAAACAAAAAACTGCTCAATTTGAATCAAACATCCCCGATCCATGTTATAATTGGTATAGACCAATTATGCAGCCTCATTAGTAATAAAAAAAGAGCAGTCTGCAATGACCACTCAATAAAATGCAGTTTTTATTCCGTTTCAACGTTATAATAGCTCTCTTTGTTTTTGTTGTACGCTTTGATCATTTCGTCCAGATCCTTATCGTAAAAGATATCCCAAAACTCTGGATTGCCATTCGTTGCAAGCTCTACCTGCCTCGATCTATAGCGCTCTAGCCACTGATCGCAATCATCAATGAATAAAGCTCTAAGATCCTTGTCGCTAGTTGGCTTTGCAGTCTTTGCCAAGCGCCATAATTTGCCGTAATCAATATCAACTAGCTCTTTTGACTGCCAAGTCCTCAGTACCTGCTGATAGTAGGGCGTCCCTAACTCGTCCAAGAATTGCTGATATTCCCCTGTTCTCACAATCTGATTCAGCCGTTTAACGCCTTTTTCGGCTTTTAAATCGTGAACGAATCGATCTAAATCACGAGCCATAATATCATAGACACTCGCATCTGGATCATTAGCAAGCTCTGCAGATCCATAAAACACGTCTTTATGCTTGATCGGCTCTGCGTCTGGATCATCTGGATCTGCAGGCTCTTCCACCTCAACTAAAAAGGCCTGTAGTTTATGGATCTCAGCGTCCAACGCCTTGGCAACGCTACTCAGCACACTATCAACCGTGTTCGCCTGCCTCGTGTTAATCCTGTACGCTACACGCTTAAATGCCCTGCTAACGCCCTTAGATTGAGCCTTTTCGATCTCAGCGCCTCTCTGATCAATATCGGTCTGACTGAGAGCATAGTGCAGACCCATGTAGCGTCCCCACTGAGTTTTAGACCTGTTTAGTCTTTCTTTTTGGTATTGATGATCCAATCTCAATCGATAAATCATGTTATCGATCAGAGCTTGTTTCAATTCGTTCCCACGAAAAGCAGTTAATCTCGGCTTGTCCAGTTCAATGAGCATATCAGATCCCCTACCCGTGATTGACACCTGCAGATAGTGCTTTTCGAGTTGTTTCTGGACTAATTTACGGTCTTTAAAGCGTCCATTTTGTTCAGCATATTCCCGTTGTTTGGGACTGATAAACCTTGCAGGATCAGCCCTCAACAACTGTTCAATATTGTATTGAATACTATCATCCCCTTGTATTTTAGTTTTAAATTCCTAAAATGTTTTGTTAAGTATAAATATATTATATATTAACAAAGTAAATTAGGAATTCTGTTAAAGATCATAACATGAGATTGATCAAAACGGCCTAATTTTGCGCCAAATTAAAGTAAAAAGTTCTGTAATTGTCGAGGCAGCCAGCCCGACAACCCACCACGGGAGTGGCCTACAGTCGATCATAGGAATCTATCTAGCACTCTGCAGATCCCTATCAGACAAATTCAACATGAACAACTATCCACTCAACTATGTTTCAGTTGCTCTCAGAGCCAATTACAACCCTCTAATCCTTGTTCATAGCCTTTAATTCACGCTCTAGCGTCTTGATCATCCTGTATTTGAGATCCCTCTCATAGTCATGTTCATGCAGGTAATCCTCTAGCATAGATAGCGTGAATCCATGACTGATTGCCAGCTCATGATAGCCTCGTAAATACCAGTCCAGTAATTGTTTTGTACCATATTCTGCCATGATCCAATTCATCCCCCTACTCATACACATATCTACCTATATAAACCCCTGTTTCAGAGCGTACTGCACCTTAAGTCATATGGAAAGCGCTTGCGCTCTCTCTTATTTTCGCCGTGTTCGTGGCAAAAATAAGAGAGCTAATCTCACATATTTCTAGTTTAGGTCTTGATTCAAAGCTCAATTACTGCAGATCAAGCTCTCAATCAAGATCAAACTAGCACGTTGATTAAGCTCATTCCGCCCTTGCTCCCACTGATCATTAGGGTTGATTTGTACGATCGATTTACTACACTTTCAATCGAAACTTAGCGTGAACCCAAATAAGACGCATTGATCAGCAGGATAACGTGTCGCATTTCCGAAACATCCAGCCACTTTTTTAGCCCCTGCCACGGGACTAGGTGTCGCATACCTATGGTGTTAACTACGTAATAGGGGCTATATCCTATTACACGGGCGTTTCGGGGGGCTACCGACTCAGAGCCACTGATTGTTGCGATTAAGCTCGGCCTAATGAGCAGACAAAAAGACGGCAACCGTATTGGCTACCGTCTTAGCTTGATTTCAATTAGTTCTCAGAGTATCGATAATGTTTATTATAGATATATCTCTTGTATTCGCCGATATTATCGGCTATTATTATAACCGATAAGAATCGACAATCACTAATTGACTATTTGGGGT
>NZ_CANCWQ010000047.1:0-6868 GCF_947381555.1 Limosilactobacillus pulli | reverse complement strand
CAAAAGTAGTTTTGCGTCCTGGCATAATTGAATCTCGCTTTCTCGGTGTATAAACCGTGGCTTTTGATTCATTATACTGGATAATCCATTGTGATAATTGCCAATCGGATTTTAAACCATGCTTTAAAGCAAATTTTTCTAAGGTATCCGTTGAATGCTCAAATTCCACAACTAATTTGCGCTTAAACTCAACGGAATAAACTTTATTATGGTGAGCACTTTCAAGTCCTCTCATTCCCTGGTATTTGTACATTCTCTTCCATCTTCTGATGGTGTGTGCGTTGACGCAATATTCCTGAGCTAATCTTTCAATAGATTCTGTTTGAGCTTTCTTGATAATAATTAATTTTTGCTGAACTGAAAATTTGGCTCGTCTTCCCATAATTAAAAACACCCTCCAAGTATCAGACGAATTTTCTATTTCATCTGTATACTTAGAGGGCATTATAGCCAGGAATTAGTACACTTTTCATCTATCAAGAATGCCATTATACTAGTGTTCCTAGACTATTTTTCTGTGCGTTCCAGCACCGTTACAATCTCTGCAGTTTGTTGTTTCTGCTCTGTCTTCGTGCCATGCACTCGCCAGTCGCGGACAACTATCGCATGAGTCATTCGTAAGTAATTGAACTTCGCTACGCTCGTTCCATTACAACGACACTCTCTGCGGTTCGCATGGAGCGTTTCTAAGCTTTCACGCTCTTGCTAATCGCGTTCAAGCAAAGTAACGCTCTCAATATGCCACGAGCTCATATGGTCAATTACACATTTTGGGTTAACCGCTAGTTAAGGCGGTTGGGGCTATCCAAATAAAAGCAGTACATCCGTTTACTCGAACCTAAAAAGTTGAATCTTGAAGGATTTTTAGTGATGAATAGTAGTTCACGGATTTTGTTGGTTTGTGGGAACATATAAGTTTCAAAATAAAATCAGAGTGTCTGCGGAAGAACAAAGTTATTTGACATTTAATATGGTAAAACTTTGTGATCAGCTTGAAGATTACTTTGAATTACTTTATAAGTTTTTTCGTGTTCTTCATTAACTCTCGTTGTATCCAAAATAAGAGTTGCATCAATATACGGATAAAGTTTTTCTGCTGTATTATTGAAATCATTAGTGGTTATTAGGATATTTTTCTTTGCCTTGGCATTCTTTATTGTAGCGCAAAATTTTGGAAAATCTTTACCGTCTAATACCGACTGTACAGGATGGAAAAGTGCAAAGTCTTTATCAAAGCCAAATGGCAAATCTACATTTCTCTTCCATTGTACAAAATTAATAATCATCCCGTACACGTTAAATGAATCTCTTAAATTAAACTTCGGAACTACTTCGCGAAGTCCTTTTTCAAGGAATTGCCTTTCATAAGGAACAGTAGTGTTACCAATTACAACAGTACCCTTATTAAATTCCTCCAAATCATAAAGGCAACTAAATACTAGAAGTAATTTATCATCATCAAAATATCCACGAATTAAAATTCTATTTGTTTCCTTATCAAGCAAGAGTTCTTTAAATCTCTTGATGAATTCTTTTGGTTCAAATTTTTCAATCCTATTACTCAATTTTTACCATCCCCCTTCGCAGCAAATTGTTAATGTTAATGTCCTTCAGCTTGTCTATCTAACTGTATAAGACACTTGATCCGTAATATCACAAATTTCAGAGACTTTTGCAATGATAGCTAAGATAACGGTAGCTGAGAAATTAGTTTCAATCTCTGTTCCATTTTCCAACTTTTCTGGATTCCTATTAACTCTAAATAACATTCTATCAATCTGCCTATTTTCCTTAATGCGGTCAAAATTCAAACTGTCTTTATTCCAAATATCATTCAGAAAAACAACTAACATTTGACGCCAGGTCTTTACCGAATAGTCATCTCCACTAATAGTAATCTGAACAGGTTTCTTACCAGTGACATCAACTGTTTGGTCTATTGTGTATTCACCAGTAATCTCTTCTTCACTAACCTCTTTTATGTCCGGCATTGGGAAGATTTTTATTAGCTCATCAGTAAGCTTTCCAGTGCGGTCAGTGATGGTGTCCTTGCCCCAATGGTCATAAGTCTTCGCTACTTCTCTAGTAAGGAACACGTTTGAATCTTGATAATATTCTCTTTTTTCATCATAAGGCTTGTTACTCATTTCTTGATTGTACTTAGTAAGAGTTAAGTTACCTAGTGTGCCACCAAATTGCTCTTTGACCTTATCCGCATTGGTAACTTGTAATCGCCATTCTGCATTTAAGCGCTGAGGCATAATATGTTCTACTTGCGCATCGTTAAAATCAATTGTTTCTTTAGTACGGTGCTCTTCCAGAATAACTAATGCTAATTTAGCTAAGTGATTTCTTTGGTGATAAAGATCTACTTCCATCAAGCTATCGGACAATTTACGATCATCGGGAAAATTTGCTTTTAGCAGGCGTAGCAATCTTAGCTTTAAATTGCCATTTACCTTTGATAAATCACAAAGTCCAACAACAATTTTATTTAAGCCATTTGTTGGCAATTGGCATGCCTTTAAACGGAATAAGTAGCTCTCTAAAATATGCGCTAAACTATTAGCTTGTCCTTGATCAATTTCACCAGAAGTTATCAAATCCATTAGTAACATCAAGTAAGGGAACACTACTTTACTATCCATGACATTAATATGGTCCAAAACCCTGTTGAATTCACTATCTTCAGTTTTATGGTTTAGTATCTGGTCATAATAGTTGGCAAACTTAAATAAATCCGCTAATGCGTTTTCAGAATTTAATTTTTCAGTAATAAAGTAGTCTTTGTAACTCCCATAAACATTATTTCTCTTTACCGATACATGAGTTTTTACCACTAAGTAATGTCGAATAAATTCTGCAAAAGTCTTAGTTGCAAACATCCGCTCTATCTTAACCCAGTATTTTTTATAAAGGTCCGACTGCTCCTGCGAATCTAGTTTCATTAAAAGAAAGTTTCGCACTAGATCCGAGGATGAGAGTGAAACCCCAGTTGAGTTTAAACTTTCAAAAATGACTTGCGGATTTTCTTCATTAGGATCACTACTTAACTCAATATAAACCATGTTGAAGTGATTCATTGCTTCATACAATTTAGAACTATCAATGTCTGAATTACTAATCAATTTTTGAAACAGTCGATAGTTATCGATGACTTTTGACGGCTGATCGTAATCAGCCATTTCATTCATAACAGATTCAAATGCTTCATAGTCATGCTCGACCGGCTTTAACTTAAGGTGATTATTATCATCCAGATATTTATTGGTTAAATATTCTTCCTCAATTTCAGCGTGGTCTTGTTTATCAGCATCTGATAATGCCTTTAGTAGCAGAGTCAAACTAGTTAAACGTTGCTGTCCATCAATGATGCGATAGATATGACTCATCTTATTTCCAGTTTCAGTAACATAAACAATCGCGCCTATAAAATGATCAGTATCGTTTTGTGCAGCTATCGTTAAATCCTTAAAAAGCTGCTCACACTGTGCTTTATCCCATTCATAATTTCGCTGAAAAACAGGGATTTCAAAAATAGTTTTCCCACTTCCTAGGAAATCAAACAGATGGATACTATCAGCTTTCATCTATTCTTCCTCCCCAAATTCTCGTTGGACGACTTCCTGCAAAGTACCTTCTTGGGCATATTTAGCAGCATCAATCTGTTTAAAATGCTTTTCCAGTAAACTATTCTTCAGTTCTTTATCAAATCCAAAAATATAGTTAGTCGAAATCAAATAAATAATCCTCGTTGGCGCCAAGCCATATACCTGGTGCTCCATAATATGCTTAATACGCTCATGGTCAGCTGGGAAGAGCTGTTTCATCTTCTCACTGCGAAATAATCGCTTAACAATTTCGGTAATATACAGCCCTGACTTCATATATAGGTCAGCAAATTTTTTATTAGGATCATCAAAAATACCTGGATTATTTATTTCAAGATCATCCACCATATGTTTAACAACTGCTTTTGGTGTAAAAATCTGATTAGTCTTTTGTGGAGGAATATAATCGAAAATATCCTCCGTGCTATTGTCATCAAAGTAATTGCTTAATTGGTCCTTTTTTTCAAGGAACTGCTGAATAGAATCATTAAACACTACTTCATCAAATAAATGACCATCAAAATGTTTCTCTTCATTGGTTTCAGCATCAACATAATCACCACCATCACGCAAGAAACGGAATTGATCCTCCGTGATGCCTGTTACTTCTTTGAAAACATCATCCTCGGTATAATCGTCAAAATTCTGCAAAGTTAAATTCTTATCACCGTAAGCCATAATAAAGCTGGGAATTGTACGAGAAAAGCCCCGCAGGTGTGCTCTAGCATCTTCTTCAACATTATTTAATTTTTGCTCTTCCTCGTGCTTTTCAACACGTTCAACCACTTTAGCTGGAACATCTTCAACCGTCTTCCTGACGTGATCTTGTACTCTTTTGCCAAAATCATTCATAATATTCTGGACAGTAGTTTCATATTTTGCTTTAGCTTCGTTAAGTTCTGCTTGATCACGTGCAGCTGCTTGCTCTTTCTTATAGTTAACTTCGGCTATTTTTTTTTGATCGTTAAGCTCGTCAGCAATCTTATTTAATGCCTGTTCATTTTCCTTTTCAATCTGTTGTTGTTGCTTTTTAGCTTCTCTCTTGGACAAGCCATAATCATTAGCGACTCTATTAATAACTTCTTTATTTAGAGAATCATTGACTTTCTTAGAAATAGACTTGGCTGCTGTCTTAAAGTCCGTATTATCAGTATCAGAAACTGAGTCTACTAACTGGTTTCCTAAGTCAGAGTAAACTTTGTCACCAAAAAGATCTTTTGATTTACCAATTACTTTCTCTTTAGGAATTTCAACTTCACCATCATCATTAACTGAAACTTCTTCAGCACCTTCAATAGCATTTTGCTCAGTCTTTTTTGCTTTCCCTTCTTTAGCTGTTACTAAACCATTTAATATTTCACGTACTTCGGCAGGCGCAGCAAAAATTCGGGAAATGTTGGTAAACAAGAAGTTACTCATAAAGCCACGTTTAACAACTTCTTGTGACTTTAGCTGACGAGGAATAGACATAACTTGCTTAGCATCAAGCTCGACCATCTTGCCATTATCATCTTCACCGATAACTGGGAAGAAATTCAGTAGTTTACGAATGTTCGTTTCATGCTCAGCAGCGGTCCCTTTGCCATTTGAAGTTTCAGCCATTAAGTCATTAGCAAATTCGTCAAAGACAGTCAGTGTCCGTGTTGGGTCAAAATCAAAAACATAAGCATTTTCTTTTTGCACTAATTCACCATTGCGCTCAAAAGTATATGGGTTTTGTGCTCTAAAGGCAGCCTGCATATACTCAGCAGGACTCTTCATACTAGACAGCATCAAAACGGCTGACCAAGGTTTAACTGTTACACCAGTAGTCAATTGACCAACGCTCAAAGTAATAGTTTTATCATATTCTTTAGTTGCTTTTTGAACTTTATCAAATGCCTTTTCATTGGCCTTCTCAAGTTGATCATCATTTAATTGGTCATCATCAAGTTTGCCATCACCCGCCGCAAGAATAATATGATAATGTTTAAAAACAGAATGTTGCTTCAATTTCTTTGCCAGAGCTTTAGCACTATCTACTCGGTTAAGCAGCCAAAAAGTATGTGCAAGTTCTGTTCTTAATTCTGGAGTTGAGAATGGGTATTTTTCTCCAGTAGTCAATGTGTCAAGAAAATGATCCACTGCTTCATCGTAAACAAATTTACCATTCTGCGTTCTGAAAAATTCATTTAAATCAAATGCTGGATCTGCTTTGTCACCATTGTCTAAATCAACACCCTGTTTTAAAGTTTCTGACATCATTTCTGATAATTGGTAAGTAAACATGTTTAAACGTGGCATTACAGCATATGGATTGCTACCACCTTCAGCATCTTCATTCCAATCGGCTTTGGCTTGCTGTTCATCAGCATAAGACCAGTTGTAGATTTGATCTGTAGCAAATTTACCTTTGGCTAGGGCTTTAAACGGCGTACCAGTAAGATGAAGTGTATACTTACGTTTGATTTTGTCGAATGCCTTATCCGTCTTATAAGTATCCACACCTTCATGGGCCTCATCAATGATCAATAAATCCCAGTTAAGATCTTCAATCCACTTTAATTTGTCGTATTCTCCACCAAAGTAAACTGAACCTTTTAACCCTTGAAGACTCTCAAAAACAACCTGACCATAATCATTGCCATCAGAAATGGAATCAATAAATTCCTGACGAGAAAGTACTGGCTTATCTTTTAGGGCATCCGTTTCACTAACGAATTTAAGATTAGTTTGCCAGGCAATAAATTTGTCAAAATCATCAAACCAGGAGTTTGCAATACTAGGTCGATTTGTAACTACCAGTACATTCTGCATTTGCATCTTACGGACTAAATCATAAGCAGTGAGTGTTTTGCCAAACCGTGGCTTAGCATTCCACAAGAATTCGCTGCCTTCACCATTTTTAAGAAAGTAAGCAATTGTTTGATCGACTGCCTTTTGCTGTTCTTTACGAAGCTCATACTGAACATGCTTATCATGACCTTGAACATCCCCATAATCACGATCAGCAAACTCATGAAAGTAGTGATGGGATGTTGGTCCATCAATATGAAACCATTCTGTCCTATGTTTCCGTTCAATCTGCTTTTTCTGGGTTAAGTAATCATGAAAATCATGGTCGGTAAAGGTTTCATCGGACCCATCTTCATACCGAGCATTGCCACGCCATAACAATTTTACTTTGGCATCAACAGTATGGTGTTAACACCGGTTCTAAAATGTAGGAAAACACCGATTTGAAATTGTCGGTTTTCCTACAATTTTTTATACTAATT
>NZ_CANCWQ010000046.1:0-6976 GCF_947381555.1 Limosilactobacillus pulli | reverse complement strand
GCCAATATTGATGAAGGGGTCTTGTGCTCCGTTCCGTATACGGAACGGAGCACAAGACCCCTTCATCAATATTGGCAAAAAATGATACAGACCTCCAAAATGATGTTCAAGCCCAAAAATCTCTTTTCACTTTTTGACAATCTCAAAACTTTACAACTTTCCATAAACATATCTTTTACAAAATGTAATTTTTGTCTGCAAGCCATTTGTATCATTTCTTTACACTTTTCACTTTAAAAAGTGCACCAAAAAAGCCGGCTTTGCGACTCGCAAAAAACGGCTTTTTTTGACTTTTGTCACTTCCCACTTGCCATCCGTTTATATTTTGCCTCCTTGGCACCTTTTGGAGTACCCCCGAACTGTGTCCAAGCGGTTTTTATCCAGACTTCCAGCGCGCTCGCATATGCCCTATATAGCTCGATATGGCGCTTTTGCGTCCTTTTGGAAGAAACCCCCAGCAAGCGGTCTAGGCTCTCTCTGAGCGGCTCTATGAGCGTTGTACGCTTGCCTCCATGGTCTTGAAAGCCAAAAGCGTCCATCGTGCCCTTAACTTCCTTGATGTCCTCCAAAACGGCCGTCCGCGCGCTCTCTTGAGCCCCAGCCGCGGGTACTTCGATAGGCGGGCATCCGTACCCTACGCGGGCCACTAGCGCGTTAATGTCGTCCAAGTGGCCGCGCGCGGCGTCATAAGGCCCTGTTGCGTACTGTTGAAGCTCGTCCAGCAAGTGCGTGTCTGGGCCTTGCGTGGGTGCTTTGTGGGCTTGGATAATAGCCAGCCGCGGCCGATAGCGGATGTCGGGGTCATAGTCTTCCAAGTCCTTTTTGAGTGGCGCGAAGGTGAGCCTTATAAAGTCTTTTACGCCTTCGCCTATCTCAGCTTCGGCCGCCTCTTCTGCCCACAGCTCGTTTCGCCGCATAAAAGCCCGTGCCGCTTGGATGTGTTCTGGGGTGCATATCGGGCTTTCAAGCTCGCTGTAAGTATCGTAGCCCGCGTACCTTTGCCGTAACGTTAAAGCGTAAGTGCTGATGCCGCGGTCTAGTGTCTTCACTTCCAGTGTGGAGTCTTCGAGTTCTTCTCCGATGTTGACGCCAACAACTCGCACCCCCGCAAGTGAGTTGATGTCGTGCCCCAGCTCGACCGCTCGCTTTTTGACTTTCACACGGTGTGCCAAAAAGTCGTCCCAGTAAGTGTCTTCCGCCTTAGTCAGCTCGCTATCATAGACTTCTTTTGCCCGTTTGATGTCGTCCGCATAGCTGGGGTCGTACGCTATCATCCGTGCCTCAAGGTCGGAGCTTTCTCTGATCTCCCCGTCCAGCTTGCGAAAACTGTTGCGCATACGCGCGTTAAAGCCCCGCCGCGCGCGCTCAGCACTTATCCAGTCATCTTCGCTTTTGACCTTCCCTACCGCACTTTCAGTGTGCCTTAGCCACGTGCGATAGCGCAAACGCCAGTCGCGGATGCTGGAAGACTCCGCTGTTTTGGTCTGCCAGTAGCTTTCAAGGTCGCGCGACAACTTATCCAGCTGGGCCAGCTCTGTTGATACGAGGTCGGCCATCTCTTTTCTGTTCCTTGCTCCCATCCTTACACCTCCAGTCTTTTGATGGTTACGTCCGTGTGGGGTTTCTCGTCCGTGCCTAGGGCCGTGTAGCGCTTGACCATGCTTGCGCCTTGTACCCACCTATCATCAAGGCCAGCATAGCGAAAAGGTTCACTGCCGAAGGTCGCGTCAACCGCCGCCTTGTAGAAGTTGTCCAAGTCGCCGCTGTTGGCGGCCATAGGGAAGGCCGTTTTGACGGTTTTCGGTCTTTTCAAAACGAAGGTCAGTTGTATGTAAAAGCCCGCGAAACGCGGGTTTAAGGGATGTTTTTTGCCCTTGTCTGCCTTTGCCTCAACCACACGGATAGGAGCGCCGTACTCCAGATGCGTCAAGATGTACAAGGGATTTTCGGCGCCTGTCGGTTGCTCGTCCAGCCATTCCTCCAGCCACGTCCTCACGGCCTTCAGATAGGCTCTGTAGTCATCTGGCGTGCGCGCATGGCCCCCAGCTCCCAGCCGTGGTCGCTTGGCCGTTACTGGGGCAAAAGGTATGGTGAAGTTGACCTCTTTTTCGACTTTTCCTTCCATAGCCATCACCTTCTAAAACATCTCAGCCGTGAAATGAAAGGCGTGGCAAGGGATGTACAAGGCAAAAGCCCAGTCCTTGTCATCTTCTTTGCCGTCAAAGTACCCCAGCTGTAGGGAGCGCTTGATGGTTTCGCGCTGTTTCTTTTCGGCGAAGTTTTTTACATAGTACCAAAGTGCCCACTTTTCAACGTTGACCTCGTTTTTAGGGTCTTTAGCCAGTGCCTCAAGCTCATTCCGTGCCGCCTTAGCCGTTGGGGCCGCCTCAATCTCCAACCACTGCTTGTCGGGCTGGGGCCTTTTTACTGAGTTCTGGATGTAGTAGCGGGTCAGCAGTTTCAGCAGATGTGGCGTAACTGGCGCGATAACGGGCGCGATAAGGTTATGTGGGTCAAAGGGTAGACCTTCTTTTGCCGCTGTTTTTGCTGGGGCTGGGGCCGCCTTTTGGCCCGTCAAGGCGCTCACTTCCGCTAGTACACGGCTGTTTGCTTGGCTCTGGTCTACAGTCTGCTTGTGTGTCTGCTTGGCTCTGCTTTGCCGCAAAGTCTGGGCCTTCGCCGCGCGGCCGCTGTTGTCGTAGGCGCGATGCTGTGTCTTTTTGCGGTAAAAGGCGTTTTCGCGCGCATAGTCCAGCAAGTCCTCAACACTCTTTACAGTAAAGTGCGAGCGGATGTACTCCGCGCGGCCTTCCAAGTCCATCGGGTTGGCCTCTTCACCAAGCCCCATGGCTTTTAGATGCCTGTAAAAAGTCGGTCTGCTCTGCCCAGCAACCTTTGCCAGCGTGCTCTTAGATACGTCGATACGTGCCAAGATGTCTGGCGCGAGTAGCTTTTCAGCCACTCCCAGTGCCAGCTGTTGGCCTTGACTTAGCCCCTTTTGCGATTTTCCCATAAAAGATGCCTCCTGTTTTTTTACTGCCTTTAGTATATCATTTTTTTACACTTTTAGCAATCAGTGAGTACCACAAAAAATAGACTTCTGCTCCCTTTTAGACTGACAGGGATGTTGATGTTATGCCCTTTTGTAGCCGTGCCGCACTGCCCAGCCTTTAGCGTCGCCAAAAGGCCAGCCAGCACCATCCCCCCCTGTAGCAGTGCACACTTCCGCAGCCTTTAGCCCCACCGCGCGTGCCGTGGAAACGGCCGTGCCCCCAACTCCAGCACCCCGTAGCCGTGTAGCCGTGCCGCACTCTGTAGACCGTGGCCCCGCAAAGTCCGTCCCCGCTGTAAAGTTGCAGGACTGCCTCGGCCGTACGAAACCCACCAAACGAGATGCCGCGTAGCCGTAGCCGTGTGGTATGAGCTTGCGAGCGCCAGCGAGCTTGCGGAGTAGCCTTCAGTGGCACCTTGTGAGCGAGCGCCAGCGAGCGGCACGCGGCTGAGCGTAGCGAAGGCGGGGGCCACGCACTCGAAACGCACAAAAGAGTGGTTTAGATCGAATGTAGACAATGTAGACACATGTAGACAAGGTGTAGACACCAAAATGTCTACATAAAAACCCTTATATATCAAGGGATAGAAGTATATGTAGACAATGTAGACACATAAAAATATAAAATTTAAATTTTAAGCCATTTATATATAAGTTGGGAAAAAAAAGTGTCTACATCAAAAAAAGAGAAAAAAAAACGTCAAAACCGTTGGGAGAGTAAGCGTAAGCACGTAGTCAACGCTTTGTCTACGGATGTCTACACCTTTTTTTTGAGTACACCTTATCCCTTGGGAGAGTAAGCGTACCCGTGTAGACACTTTTTTTGTCTACATCAAAAAATAGCCAAAAAGGATGTCTACATCAGCTGAAAAAAGAGTAAAAAAAAGCCCCGAAAAAATCGGAGCATTTTTTAAGGTTTATAAAGGCTTGTAGTAGTTTTCCATCTCGGGAGTAAGCTTGTTTGTTTCGGCGTATGCGTCAGTGTAAGTTGGGCGCGATGCCTGTTGGGTAGGTGTGAGTGGCACTTCTTGAGTAGCAAGGAAGCTCAGCTCGGCGATGGAGACAATGCAAACCTTCTTTATAGCGGTACCTATGCGGGCTGAGGCGCGCTTCTTAGTGCTTGGTAGGCCATAAAGATACTCGGTGAGTGTGGATGTAAAAACACCGCGCGCCCCTGGGCTTTCTTGACCTTTTAGCCAGCCCTCAAAAGCAACTTCGAGTGCCTTTTTCGTGCCAAAGTAAAGGCTGTTACCATCGGCACTCCGTCCTAGGTAGGCCGTGGGATAGCTTTGCGGCTGGGCCAGCATAGCTTTGATGAAGTCTTCGACATAGCTTTGCTGAGGACTGAGCCTTGAGTAGCCAGCTTCTTTGAAAGCTCGGTCTTCCGCGGTTTCGGGGAGCTCAAGGCTCAGAGTGGCGGCGGCGGCTTTTGAATATCCGCCAGCGAGATGGCGGTCAACTTCCGTGTTCAAATAAAGCTGGGCGTTCCCTAAAAGGGTAAGGATGTAGTCGTCAGTGGTCTTTTGACGGTCGAAGCTTTCGATAGCGATAGGCCAAAAACGCCGTGAGCCCGTCTCATCAGCCAAGAAATCGCTATTGTTGGCCGTGCCTATGATAAGGCTTTTTAAAGTGAAGCGCGTGATGCCATTGGCATACTTCAAGTTGATGTCGGCTACATACGTAGTAGTGCCAGCTTTCAAGTGCCCTATCTGGCGCCCAGTCATTTTTTCAAGCTCAGCGTACTCAACGATAGCGCTTTGGGCTCGTGAATACACGGCTGTTTGGCTCTCGCTATCGCCCGCATCTTTTACAGCACCGCCCCAGCCAAGGCACAACTTACGTACAAGGGTACTTTTTCCGATGCCTTGTGCCCCAACGAGGATTGGCATCCCCTGCATACCCGTAGCCCCACACAAGCGCTCATAAGCTGGGCGGCCAAGCGCGTCAACAAAACGTATTTTGAGAGGTGCATAAAGCATATACTGCAACACTTTCCAGCGGTAAGGCTCAGCGGCTGTCTGGCCTAGTGCACCAGTGTCTGAAACCCCTTCGCTCATCAAGTCCCAGAAGGCGAGCTCAAACTTTTTTGCCATCCGATACCCTATCTTTTCATTAGTGTCGCCTTGTAAGTTTTTGAGCTTACCGCTTTTGACGGCTAAGGCACTTGTCTGCGTCAAAGCTTCGAAGCCATCAAAGAAGAAGGGCGAGGAGGCCGCGTTTTCGTAGCCCAGCTGGCTGAGGATGTCGTGTGAGAAGTGCCGCTCGTCAAAAAGCGCGGCCGCATAGCCTTTGATAGTACGGGCGGTTGACCAACGGCCTTCACAGTAGCTCTGGATAGCACTAAAAAACCGCGGTTCACGATAAGTTTCCATTTTTTCCCGTACAAAAGTGTGGGGGTCAAAAAGGGCCTTAAAAGGTACTGCATAGGCTTGGCCGCTGGTGTCAAAAAGGACGGCTTTGCCTTGCTCAAGGTACAAATGGCCAATAGCCAAAAGTGCCATGCTGATGCGCGTGTTGAGCCCCCCAACGATGCGGATATATGAGCCATCTTCAGTGTATGTTTTCTTCCATGCTTTGCTCAAGTCAGTAGCCATGGCGAGCGTCCAAGAGAGGTCAGAAAGCCACGAAAGCTCTTGAGTGCTGGGGAAGGCCTCATCAGTAGTGCCGAAGAAGCTGATATTGGAGTTAGTATCAGTACCATCAGCCCCCTTCGAGATATGACGCGCCACCAGTGCCGATTGCGTTACGCCGCGGCGTGGGTTGCGTCGCCATCCCAGCAAGCGGATGCTTTTCTCTTCTTCGCTTTCTTCAGCACGGCGATAGGCCAGTGCATCAGCTGGGCTCATCTTTGCCAGCTCTCCCCAGAGCTTTTCACTGGCTTGCTCAGGAAGCATCTTAGAAGTTTCATCAAAAGTTTTTTTCATTAAAAAAACCGCCTTTCATTTTCAGCATTATATAAACGTTGAATAGCTTGAAAGAACGGCGTTTTGAGCTGTTAGTGAACGCTTGTGCTTACAGACACCACGCGGTTTCAGCTTGCTTTTTACACCCAATATGCTAAGATAAAAGGCGTAAAAAGATATATAAAAAGCGTTCCGTTCAAAACGCGCCGTAAAAGCAAAGTCCAAGACTTCCCAATCTTTTTTGACTTCGCTTTTTTTCTTTCACGAAAAAGTGTATCACATCCACGGTTGTGATGCACTTTTTACTTTAAAGGCGTCTCAGAAGCTCAAAATGAGCCTCTGGGGTGCCTTTTTGCGTTTCACGATAAAAACATCGCCTCTAACTTTAAAGGGCCTAAAAAGGCCATTTTTTGACCGCTAACAGCATGTAAAAATCTGCTGAAAATGCAACGCCATTTTTCTATCGGTGTCAAAAAGTAGGGCTCAAAAAACGGGTGCTTTTTAGTGCCAAAAAGTCGGGGTCATTTTTGAACCGACTAAAAAAAATCGCTTTTTACAAAATGTAAAATTCATCGGTCGAACGGACGGCAGATTTAGACCGCACTTTTTAAGCGTGCCAGCGCCTAAAAATAAAGGTCAAAAAGTCGTCAAAACCCCAGTATGATACAGTACGGGTGATTTTACATTGTGTCAGAATTAATTTAATTCTTACAAATTGTAAAAATATCATATTAAAAAGTGTAAAGAAATGATACGGAGAGAGAAAAGGGACGTTTTTGTAATTGACGACTTCATGAAAGACAAAAAGTAAAGACATCAAAAACTGTTCTGTTCAAGTTGAGCTGGACAGAAAAAACAAAGTTGGTTTTGTCGTCAACAATTTTGTACCTTTATAAGTGTATCAAATCTTTACACATTTTATATTATAGGCTCAGTCTCATTTTTTGTCAACTTTGGGGAGTAAGTCTTTTGCTCCGTTCCGTATACGGAACGGAGCAAAAGACTTACTCCCCAAAGTTGA
>NZ_CANCWQ010000045.1:0-7154 GCF_947381555.1 Limosilactobacillus pulli | reverse complement strand
AAGCACAGATCGAGGCACTTGTCATGACGAATAATCTAGCAAAATTTGGAATGTTACAAACTAGCAATTGACGTATTATTATCTATAATCTGGTAGACACGTTCTTTGTTTCCCAAACTCAAAATCCTGATCTGGTAGCGGGTGTATCGCAAGGCGCGCCAGTTTTCAGTCTGTTGGTTGCAATTGGCGACATCTTTGGCTTAGGAGGCAGTTCACTGATTTCGCGGCTGTTTGGCGAAAAGCGTGATCATGAGGCTCGGCTGGCTTCAGGCTATTGTTTTTACGTTTCGATTATCGTAGGGGTCTTGATGACGATCATCATGGTTGTCTTCCAGACGCCGATTCTGCATCTATTGGGAGCGACCACGGCTACTTGGCAGTACGCGCGGGAATACTATCTTGTAATTGCGTTTGGCGCGCCATTTATCGTTTTCGGCCTGACGCCAACCAATATTTTAAGAACTGAAGGGTTGGCCGTGCAGTCAATGACGGCCAGTATGGTCGGAACGATTTTTAATATTATTTTGAATCCAATCTTTATTTTTCCTTGCGGTTTAGGAGCTGCGGGTTCGGCATTAGCCACGGTCGTCAGCAATGTTATTGGCGATGCTTTGATGATTTATTATTTAAATACGAAAAGTCAAAAACTAACGACCTCAATTCATGAAGTTAAGTTGAGTCCGGCACTGCAAAAAGAGATCTATACGATCGGGATTCCGGCCTCGATTACCAATATTATGGTTATGTTTTCAATGGCCTTGACGAATCGCTATTTGATTGGCTATGGTTCGACCAGCGTAGCGGCGATGGGGATTGCTACCAAGATTAATACTATTATCTTTATGGTGATGGTTGGCTTTGCTTTTGGTGCCCAACCATTAATTGGTTATACGTATGGTGCCAAAAATCAGAAAAGGTTTAATGAAGCCGTGCGTTTTGATATATTGGTCGTCGTTGTTTTTGGTGTCGTGGCAACGCTTTTGATGATGCTGGCGGCTCCTTTGATCATTCGTTTATTTATGAAGGACCAGACCGTGATCAGTGAAGGCACGACCATGATTCGCTGGTTGGCCAGTTCGACAACGTTGGGTGGCTGTATTTTGGTATTTACGACGATGTTTCAGTCAATGGGCAAAGCAGTCCCTGCGTTTTGGCTGTCAGTATCACGGCAAGGATTGATCTTCTTGGTCTGCATCATAGTTCTGCATCAGTTGTTTGGCTATTGGGGAATCGTTTCAGCTCAAGCGGCATCTGACGTTTTGACGTTGCTGCTGGCTGTTTTGATGTGGCAAAAGAATCGACCGCATTTTAGTAAAGAAAATCATTAAAAATTTTACCAAGATGGCTTTTGATTCCGGCATGATTTTAACCTTATAATGTACTTATAGTACCGAAACGCAGCTAAGAAAGAAGGGTTATGATGAAAAATCAGTTAACGAGCGTAACTTCAATGCGTCGCTTAAACAATGGTGTTGAAATTCCATGCGTCGGTTATGGTACGTTTAGAACACCGGAATCAGTGGCTAAACAGTCAGTTATGGATGCGATTGATTTGGGCTATCGGCATATTGATACGGCTGCAGTTTATGAAAATGAAGTCGGTGTGGGTCAAGGAATCGCTGCTTCAGACGTTGCACGGGAAGACTTGTTCGTTACCAGCAAACTTTGGAATACTGAACGCGGCTATGAAAAAACGAAAGCTGCCTTTCAAGCAACCTTGGATCGTTTAAAGCTTGATTATCTGGACCTTTATTTGATTCATTGGCCAGCCAACGAAAAACAGTTTGGTCAGGATGCCGAAAAGCTGAATGCTGAAACCTGGCGGGCAATGGAAGATCTTTACAATGAAGGCAAGATTCGGGCAATTGGGGTTTCAAACTTTTTGCCGCATCACGTTAAGGATTTGATGAAGACTGCCCAGATCAAGCCAATGGTCGACCAGATCGAAGTTCATCCAGGATGGCCACAGACAGAAACGGTTCAATGGCTGCAAGCACAGAATATTCTGGTTGAAGGCTGGGGCCCATTAGGTGGTCAGGGAGCAAAAGTACTAGTTAATGATACGATGAAAGAAATTGCCAAGGCTCATGGCAAGTTACCGGCTCAGATTGCGTTGCGTTGGGAATTGCAGCAAGGTGTTTTGCCACTGCCAAAGTCGGTTCATCGCGAGCGCTCGGCACAAAATATGGAAATCTTTGACTTTGAGCTTTCAGAGTCTGAAATGCAGATGATTCAAGCGTTGCCAAATCTTGGTGGGCAATGTGCTAAACCTGATGAGGTAGATTTTTAATTGTTGACTAAAAAGACATTCCGTAATGGTGCGGAATGTCTTTTTGACTGTCATTATTTTACATTTCAAAGTAGGCATACAGATCGTCAATCGTTAACTTAGCTTTTGCGGCTGCATTGTAATCGGCTTTGATCTGACCATCTTTTAAAACGATCAGCCGGTTGCCGTATTTGAGAGCATCTTCCATATGGTGGGTAATCATTAAGGCCGTCAGATGATCTTCGGTGATGCGTTGATTGGTAGCGTGCAGCAGATTGCGTGCCGTATGTGGATCTAAGGCGGCGGTGTGCTCATCAAGCAACAGAATATCTGGTCGTTTAAGCGTAGCCATCAAAAAGCTCAGTGCCTGCCTCTGCCCGCCAGAAAGTGCTCCGGTTGGTGTAGTCATACGATTTTCCAAGCCATTGTTCATTTGAGCGGCCAGCTTGGTAAATTCTGGCATTTGCTGTTTTAAACGACGTGGAATCAAGTGCCGACGTTCACCACGCTTGGCGGCCAGCAGCATGTTTTCAGCGACTGTCATCCGGGGAGCCGTTCCCAGTTTGGGATCTTGGAAAACGCGAGCCAAAAAGGTGGTACGCTGTTCTTCGGTCGTTTTGGTGATGTCGGCACCAGCATGAAAAATCTGTCCAGCATCGGCTTTCAGATTACCGCCAATTACGTTAAAAAGAGTAGATTTGCCGGCACCGTTAGTCCCAACGATGGTAATAAAGTCACCTTCATTGATAGTTAGATTGATATCCTTTAAAATCGTAGTTTCATTGGTAGTACCTGGATTAACGATGGTTTTGACGTTTTTTAGCTCAAGCATTGGTTCAGTCATTGGTTGCGACCCCCTTAAAGAATGGCTTGCGAATGTGGAACAGCTTGTCCAATTGCGGCAGCATCATGCAGAGCGCCAGGACGATTGAAGAAATCAAGTTGAGGTCGTTAGCGCTAAAGCCTAGTTGCAGTACGGCCAACAGGATCAGTCGGTAGATGATGCTCCCTAAGGTTACGGCAACCAGCCGCTGTGACAGCGTCAGCTCGCCAAAGGCCACTTCGCCGATGATAATTGAGGCCAGGGCAATGACGATCGTCCCAATCCCCATGTTGACATCAGCATAGCCATTGCTTTGAGCAACCAGTGCCCCACAAAGGCCAACCAGACCATTTGAAATCATCAAGCCAACATTGATCGTGGCATCAGTGTGAATTCCCAGCGATTTGGCCATCACGGGATTGTCGCCGGTAGCGATAAACGACTGGCCATAGTCGGTATCCAGGAAAAAGACCAGTAAAAGCGTAACAATGGCAATTACGATCATGCCTAAGATGACACTGTCGAAATATTGTGGCAATGAGGTCATAAACGTGCCGGAAAAAAGAGTTCGTTTGCCAAGCAGCGAGATGTTTGACTTGCCCATGATACGCAGGTTGACTGAGTAGGCAGCCGTCATGGTTAAGATACCAGCCAACAGGAACGGAATCTTGCCTTTGGTGTACAGCAGCCCAGTCACCAGGCCTGCCAGCATGCCGGCACCAAAGGCCAGTAGAGTGGATACAATCGGTGAAAAGCCATTGCTGATGGCAGTTACGGCTACGGCAGCTCCAAGTGGGAAGGTACCTTCAACCGTCATGTCAGCCAGATTTAGAATACGGAAGGTCAGGTACAGTCCCAACCCCAGCAGAGCCCATAACAGACCCTGTCCAATTGCAGATACGATCAGATTCATTTGATTACCTCCCCATATTTTTCGGCTTCACGCTGGAAACTGGCTGGTACGTGCAGACCAAGTTTGCGTGCTTGTTTCAGATTTAGTACGGGTTCGCCGTGACGGATATATTTGATGGCGGTCGTTGATGGCTTTTTCTTGCCTTTCAAAATGTCGGCCGTCAATTTACCGCCTTCAACGCCCAGTTTGTATTGATTGATGCTGTAAGCGGCGACCCCACCTTGCTTGACCATCGTATCAACGGCTGGGAAAACCGGTTTATTAACGGCATTGGCATTTTTGACCAGTGTCTGCATCGCGCCGGCAATCGTGTTGTCAGTTGGTACGATTACAGCATCAACCTCGCTCAGCATCTGCTGCGAGACCTGATTTAAGTCATTGCTGTTGGAAATGGAGTAAGCCTTCAGATTTAAGTGCATCTGCTTGGCGTACTTCATAAATTCTTTATATTCAGTAACCGCGGAACTGTCGCTGGAAGTGTAGATGATCCCTAACGTCTTGGCGTGCGGCATGAACTTGTGAATCAGTTGCAGCTGTTCTTTAACTGGCGCTTGGTCCGAGATCCCAGTGATGTTGCCGCCTGGACGCTTGTTGTTCTTAACCAGGCCGGCACTTTGTGGATTGGTTACGGCACCTAAGACGATTGGAATCTTTTTGGTTGAGTTGGCCAGTGCCTGTGAGGCTGGCGTCGTAATCCCAAACAGAACCGTTGAGTTTTCATTAACCAGCTTGTTGGCCATGGTTTTTAGATTGCTTTGATCACCGTTGGCATTTTGATAGTCGATCGTAATGTTTTTGCCGTTGTGATAGCCATCTTCGGCCAATCCATGGACAAATCCTTTATAGATCTGATCCAAAGCTGGGTGATGCATCAAGGTCAAGACCCCGACCTTAGGCTTTGATTGCTTGATGATGCCGCCATTTTCCTTGAAGTAGGCGACTCCAAGAAACGTAAGTAAAATGGCGATTACGGTATACATTCTTTTCATGGTGATTTGCCACCTTTCCGAAACCTTTGAATAATTGCTAAACGATAAAATAAAAGAGGAAGCCAGTCTGCAGGCTTCCTCTTGGGAAAATAAAAAGCCTGCATGTGGTTCCATGCAGGCTTGTATTATGAAATAAGCCGGCACAGAATGGATCTGACTTCCCAGACCGCATTCTGTGCGATCTGAGTTACCGGCTTTGCCAACGAATATTCAGTTGGATGCGGTTGTAACTCATGTGCTTATCTCCTTTCGCGTGTTTGATTGTTTTAAAGTATAATCAGTATCACGATCGTTTGTCAACACAAAAATTAAATTTTTATGAGTTTTTCCTAGTGTTTTTTTAAAGAAGGCGAATCAATTGGATATTAAACGCATAAAGCAGGATTTTCCCATTTTTAATCAGCAAGTCAACGATGAGCCATTGACTTATCTAGACAGTGCGGCAACGGCCCAGATGCCAAATTCGGTTCTAAATGCTATTGAGTATTACTACCGGCATGATCACGCCAACGTTCATCGTGGTACGCACACGCTGGCACAGCGAGCAACCGCAGCCTATGAGCAGGCGCGCCAAAAAGTGGCTGACTTTATCAATGCCAATCAGACTGAAGAGATTGTCTTTACCCGCTCGACAACGGAAAGTCTGAACTGGGTTGCTCAAGGCCTTACCAAAATGATCAATCCGGGTGATGTAATCGTAGCAACGGTAATGGAGCATCACAGCAACCTGGTTCCTTGGCAGCAGCTAGCCAAAAGAACTGGTGCCAAATTAAGGTTGATTGGCTTAAATGATCAACAAGAACTGGATTTAGATGATGCCAAACGAAAAATCGATGCTAAAGTTAAAATCGTGACGATTGCACATGCCTCAAACGTTTTGGGCGTGATTAATCCAATTAAAGAACTCAGTAGCATGGCCCATCGATTCGGTGCCTGCATGATCGTTGACGGTGCCCAAGCCGTGCCGCATTTGCCTGTGGATGTGCAGGATCTGGACGCGGACTTTTATGCTTTTTCAGGCCACAAGATGCTGGCACCGACCGGCATCGGTGTTTTATATGGCAAAATGGAATGGCTAAAACGCTTAGAACCAAGTCAGTTTGGTGGCGAGATGATCGATCAGGTTACCCAGCAGGCGGCAACCTTTAAGCCGGTACCATGGTGTTTTGAAGCCGGAACGCCTAACATCAGTGGGGCAATTGCATTGGGAGCAGCAATTGACTACTTGAACCAGTTTGGGATGGATCAAATCGCTGATTATGAACGACAGCTGGCAGTCAAGGCCATCCCCAGACTATTGGCAATTGACGGTCTGACGCTATACGGGCCGCATGATCATCATACCGGAGTTCTGGCCTTTAATCTGGCAGGCATTCATCCTCATGATGCAGCTACGGCGCTTGATCTTGAAGGAGTCGCGGTCAGAGCCGGTCATCACTGTGCTCAACCCTTGATGAAAGAATTGGGTGTTGATGCAACGCTGCGGGCCAGTCTATATCTGTATAATGATCAAAAAGATCTTGACCGCTTGATTTTGGCCATTAAAGCAACAAAGGAGTTTTTTGAAAATGGGTTTGAGCAGGCTTAACTATTTGTATCGTGCCGTAGTTTTGGAACATGCCAGCCATCCACATCATCAAGGAGCAATGCTGGATGCTGATGCACAGACAACTCTGCATAATCCAACTTGTGGCGATACCATCAATTTGGCCGTCAAAGTAGATCATGACCATATCAGCGACCTTATGTTTACAGGCAGTGGCTGTACGATCTCACAAGCTTCGGCCAGTATGATGGGGGATGTCTTGATTGGTCAGTCGGTTGATGATGCCAAAAAGCTGATTCATGATTTTTCGGAACTGATTATGGGAAAAGAAATCAGCTCTCAGGCCCAAGATCAGCTTAAGGATGCGGCCATTCTTGGCAGCGTGGCACAGTTTCCAACCCGGATCAAATGTGCAGCACTGGCCTGGCATGCGGCTCAAGAATTACTGGAATGATAAAAAAGACGCCTTATTCGCGGATTGCGAACAGGCGTCTTTTGCTTAAGCTGCTATCTTAAGCGTTAATTGAAAAGGATGTTGATACGCGATTTGCTAGTTCGTAACATTTAACAAAAAAAGCCTAACAAGGTTAGACTCAAAGTAGACTAAAAAAGGA
>NZ_CANCWQ010000044.1:0-7856 GCF_947381555.1 Limosilactobacillus pulli | reverse complement strand
TTGGTCGTTAAACATATTCTACCCGCTATGGGTTTATTTTTTAAAATCTGTTGCACTTAGATTGTAAATACTCAATATAAAAAAAGCAGCCCGATTCCCAGTAATCGAGCTGCTTTTGCATTAATGCAGAGAAGGTATTTGATTTTTAGTTGGCAACTTGAATCAGTTTTTCGCCATGCTTGATGTCGCCCTCTGCTACGTGTTCAACCTTGGCGTAGCTAGCCGTGTTGGTAACAACGACCATTACCGTAGTGTCGTAGCCCGCTGCTTCAACAGCCTTGAGGTCAACCGTTCCCAGCTTGTCGCCGCGCTTAACGGTTTGCCCTTGCTCAACTGCGCTGGTAAAGTGTTCGCCCTTCAGGTTAACCGTGTCCAAACCAACGTGAATCAGAATTTCGGCCCCATCATCAGATGTAATGCCATATGCGTGCTTAGTAGCGTAGGCAACGGTAATCTTACCATCAACTGGTGAGTAGATGGTGCCATCACTTGGTACAACGGCTGCGCCATCACCCATCATCTTTTGGGAGAAGACCTCATCTTTAACTTTGGACAGATCCTCAACCTTACCATCAACTGGGCTCAAGACATCCTCATTCTTAACGGCACTGGCCGGCTCAGCAGCAGTTGCTCCTGCTTGAACCTCAACGGCCTTGGCTTCGGCATCAGCTTCAGCCTCGGTAACCGGGTCAACCAAGTTGCGGTGGGCCTTGCCGTAGAAGAACGTAACCGTAAATGCAATCGCAAAACTGATTAATTCACACAGAATATAAAGCGGAATCGATTTGGCATTGATTGAAAGGAAGCCAATGAAACCAGCCGAACCGAGCGATACGGCAATAACGTGGAACATACCAGCCAAGGCACTGGCCACACACGAACCAATCAAAGCACAGAAGAATGGGAACTTCAATTTCAGGTTAACCCCGAAGATGGCTGGTTCCGTAATCCCCAGCAGAGCCGAAACGGCAGCCGAACTGGAAAGGCCCTTCATCTTCTTGTTCTTGGTCAGGAAGTAGACCGCTGTCGTCGCAGCCCCTTGTGCAACGTTAGCCATCGACGCAACGACAAAGATAAAGTCGCCATAACCAGTACCTGACTTAAAGGCTGAAATCAATTGCGTTTCGATGGCTGGGAAGCTTTGGTGCAGCCCCGTCAAAACAATTGGTGAGTAGAAGGCACCAAAGATACCAGTCCCGACCCAGCCAAGCGTGTTGTAGATCCAAACAATCGCAGCCGTGATCCAGTCGGAAAGATCCCGCATAACTGGACCCACGATGGTAAACGTCAGAAAACCAGTCAGTAGAATCGACAACAGCGGCGTAAACGTGAAGTCAACCGCACTTGGCAGCTTCTTGTGAAACCACTTTTCAAAGATTGACAGAATCCAAACTGCAGCCAATGCCGGAATAACTTGTCCCGTGTACGGCTGCATTGAAACGTGCAGACCAAAGACGTTCCAGAAGTGGCCCGCCTGCAGCAGCGGCGAGGTCATCATCATACCAACAACCGCGCCCAGGAATGGGTTGGCGCCAAACCGCTTGGCACCAGAGATCCCAACCAGAATTGGCAGGAATGTAAATGGCGCCGCCGACATTACGTTGACCATTGACTCGATGCCCTTGAGCGAAGGGTACATCTGAATGACTGACTTGGGACCAAACAGACCAGGTGAAGCCAGCACGTTGTCCAAAGCCATCAAAAGACCGCCGGCAACCAAGGCTGGAATCAACGGTACGAAGATATCAGACAACAGCTTGATAAACGCCATCACTGGATTCGTCTTTTGGTTCTTAGCTGCAACCTGTTTCAGATCATCGGTTGACATTTCTTTTAAACCGGTAATCTTAACCATTTCATCATAGACATTGTTGACATCACCAGGGCCGATGATGATCTGGTATTGACCATTCGTTTCAAACGTCCCTTTGATGTCAGCATCATTATCCAACATTTTTTGATTGATCTTGGAATCATCCTTGACCACCAAACGAAGCCGCGTGGCACAGTGTGCAGCAGCCACGATATTATCTTTGCCCACCGCTTTGACAACGGTTTGGGCGACTCGTTTATGATCCATAATTGCTCTCCCCAGATAAATAATTGCATTGCTAACCAAATAAAATAAATAAACGTTAAAATCTGTAAGCGCTTTTACTGTTATTTATCATACCTTTTTTTTGCAGAATGTCAATCGTTTAACATTTATTTTTACCAATAAAATGACAATGGGTTGACATATAATCCCGCTTTATAGGCATTTAGATCCCCTTAACGAGTTTAAAAAAATTTTAAATATTAACCAATTATTGACTGACACGCAGGACACACGCCCCATCGATGTCACCCTGCTTAACGCGTCTTAGTGCCTCATCAGCTTTTTTTAATGGATATTCAGCAACCTTTGGATGAATATCCAATCGATCGGCCAGGGTCAAAAACTCCTCACCATCGCGTCTGGTATTGCTCTCAACACTGGTTATTACCTTTTCATGAAAGAGATGTTCTTGATAGGTCATTGTCGGTACATCGCTCATATGAATTCCTGCCAATGCCAATGTTCCACCTGATACCAGATTCTCTAAGGCGTTTGGGATCATTTGGCCAGCTGGTGCAAACATGATTGCTGAATCAAGCGGCACCGGTGACTTGTCATAGGCTCCCTGCGCCGAGGCACAACCTAGCTGAAGTGCAAATTTTTGAGCATCATTGCCACGTGTAAAGACATGCACCTCAATTCCCTGCTTGATGGCAATTTGGGCCGTAATATGGGCTGATCCGCCAAATCCATACAACCCTAGTCGGCCACCTGCTGGCACGTTGGCACGTAGATAGGCTCGATAACCAATGATCCCGGCACAAAGCAGTGGTGCAGCCGTCAGATCGTCAAAACGTTCTGGAATCCGGTAGGCAAATCCTTCTGGGACAGTGACGTATTCGGCATAACCGCCATCATGATCCCAACCGGTATAAATTGAATGCGGACAAAGATTTTCACGTCCTGAGCGGCAAAAATGACAAACCCCGCAAGCATGCCGAAACCAAGGAATCCCAATGCGCTCGCCTAATTTGAAGCGTTGCGTGTCATCACCAAATGCCGCTACTCGTCCGACAATTTCGTGACCAGGCGTAACGTTTGGCTGATGAATTGGTAGATCGCCTTCGCTGACGTGCAGATCGGTATGACAGACGCCACAGGCCAGTACCCTGACCAGGATCTCACCACGCTTAGGCTTTGGTACCGGCTTTTCCACAAATTTCAATGGTGAGGTCTCGCCATCAACCGGACCGGGCTTAACGACTTCCCAGGCATGCATTGTTTCAGGAATTTTTTCATTTATTTCCATATTGCCACCTCGCTTGCTAAAAAACTATACTAAGACTACAAGTAAATGATAACGCAGATTCAGATTTACATTATTAAGAGGTTTATCATGATTGATATTAAAAAAACAGACGAACTGACACCCCAAGAACTGGTAACGATCTTTAAGGAACGCACCAGGGTTTTCGTTGTTGAGCAGACCTGTTATTACCAAGAAGTCGATGATGATGACTATCATTGCTTTCACGTCCGAATTCTAAACGATCAGACCAACGAGCTGATGGCCTGCGCGCGCATCATGCCCAAAAAGGACTATGTGACGTTTGGCCGCGTGCTGGTCGTTGAAAAATTCCGTAAGCAGGGACTGGGCAACCAATTGCTCAAGGCCGTCTTAGACTATATCTCAACCCATTTTCCTGATCTCAACGTTGAGATTGAAGCGCAGGCCTATCTAACCAAGTTTTATGGCAGCTTTGGCTTCAAGCAGACTTCCGAAGTCTACCTACTGGACAACATTCCTCATTGCCAAATGCGGCTGACAGCTGCCGATATTTGATAAACGTTTGACACAAAGCATTCAACTCCTTAAAATTAGAAGGTAAAACAGCGCTTTCAAATCAGTTTCCGATTATCTAAAACAGTAAGGAGTTAAATATTATGGAATGGACTCGCGAGCAGCGCTATCTGCCTTATGAAAAGCATAGCGCCTTAGAATTATTAAAACTGCAGGCTCAGGCTGATAATTCGCCTTATCAGATGCATTATCACGTTCGGCCAAGCTCTGGTCTTTTAAACGATCCAAATGGTTTTTCCTATTACAATGGTGAATGGCATGTCTTTTACCAGTCATTTCCATTTGGTGCCGCCCATGGTCTGAAGTCATGGATGCATATGACCTCACTTGATCTTGTGCACTGGAAAGATCACGGTCTGGCCTTGGCACCCGATACCGAATACGACAGTCATGGAGCCTATTCCGGTTCGGCACGGACCATCGATGATCGCTTGTTTTTGATGTATACCGGCAATCATCGTAACCAAGACTGGCAAAGAACACCATACCAGCTGGGCGCCTGGATGGATGAGCAAAACCGCGTAACCAAGCTGGACCAGCCACTATTTGTCAATCCTGACCACATCAGCGAGCATTTCCGTGATCCACAGTTGCTTGAACATGATGGTCGATACTATGCCATTATCGGGGCACAGGAAAAGGCAACCGAAGAAGGTCACATCGATTTGTGGACCAGTGATGACCTGATCGATGGCTGGCATGAAGTGGGTTACGTTGACTGTATGAAAGACTCGATGGGTTATATGTGCGAATGTCCCAACCTGATCAATGTTGACGGTTATCCCGTTTTGATCTTCTGTCCTCAAGGCTTGGATAAAAAGGTTGCCAATTATGAAAACATTTACCCGAATATGTATCTGACTGGCGATGAATTTGACTATGAGCAAGCCAAACTGATCAACAGCTCGCAGACTCCCGTCAATCTAGATGATGGCTTTGACGTCTATGCAACTCAGGCCTTCAATGCTCCGGATGGCCAAGCCTATGCCATCAGCTGGGTTGGGCTTCCCGATCTTTCCTACCCAACTGATAAAGAGAACTGGGCCAATTGCTTAAGCCAGGTCAAGGAGCTGCACTACCAAAACGGACGCCTAATTCAAAAACCGGTCCCAGCAATGAAAGAATTGCGAAGTCAAGCCGAGTCATTCAACGGCAACGTCAGCCATATCAAGACTGGACGGCAGTTTGAAATGGAAGTCGACATTGCTGCCGACCAAGCTGGGACGCTCTTTTTAACAGCTTCGCAAGATCTTTCTGCCGGTTTGCAGGTGCGTTTTGATACACGGACTGGTAAACTAAGCGTAGATCGCAGTCATGCCGGCCAACCTGTCGCTCCTGACTTTGGCACGGTACGCAGCGTAGATCTGCCAGCCGATCAGCCATTAAAGCTTGATGTCTTTATCGATCACTCACTAGCCGAGATCTTCGTCAATGATGGCGAGCACGTCTTGACGTTGCGGTTCTTCAATGATCCATGTCAGGTATGGGCAGGCTTTAGTGAACGCATCAATGCTCATGGTACGGTCTGGCAGCTGAAAAACATGTGAAGGAAGTTTTGTCAGTGATGCTCAATCAGCCTCTGGATGTTTTTGATCTTAAAAAGGTCCAGGTCAACGCCACCAAAGCCGAGTTGGAAAACGATGGCAAGTTGCAAAGACGCCGGGTTCCAGTCGAAAAACTCGGCGAATACGTCCCTGTTCAGCGCGATCCAATTAATTTGATCAAGCTGACCGAAGCCAAGATGATCCCAGAACTTTTGCCTTTGCGTCATCAACGCATGGCTGCCAGTCGCTTTGCTTTTTTTCGTGGTACTGCCGAATTAATGGAACAAGACCTCAAGCAGCAGTTTCAAAGCGGTATCTCAATTATCATCAACGGCGACGCGCATCTGGGAAACTATGGATTTTATGCCTCACCGGAACGCAAACTGCTTTTTGATTTAAATGATTTTGACGAAGCCAGAATCGGCAACTGGGAAAGCGACCTAAAACGCTTGCTGGTCAGCACCTATTTGGTCGGCTTGCAAAACGAGTTTGACATTAATCGCATGCGGACGCTTTTAGGCAGCATGTGCAAGGTCTATCGACGCGGCGTCAAGCATGCCGAAACCTTGAGCCTTTTGCAGCGCTTTTATTTCTCATATGAGATTCATGACATGATGCAGACTCTAAACTCATTGGAAGACACAGATCGTGCCGAAATGAGTCGCATCATTGACCGAATTCTCAAAAAGAGTCCCAAAAACAACTCAGAAATGGTCATCAAAAAATTCACTACGCTTGATCTGCGCGGTCGTCTCGTTTTTCGGGAAAATCCGCCACGTGCACGTCACGTCAGCGATCGAACGTTCAAACAAATCCAAGCAGCGTTTAACAGTTACCGCAACTATGTCAGAGAAGACGTCCGCGTTTTATTGGCCAGCTATCATCTTTCAGATGTAATCCGCTACAGTGTAGGAGTTGGCAGCTTTGGTACGCGCTGCTTTTTGCTGCTGTTGACTGGGATCGATGGCAGTCACCTGGTTTTGCAGATGAAAGAAGCCCTGCCATTGCGCTATAACTTATTAGCCATGCCAGTTGCCGAATCAATCAAAAGCAGCCTTAACGCTGGACGCCGCATCGTTACGGCTCAAAAGGTGCTGCAGTCGGCCTCGGATCCATTTTTGGGCAGTACGCATTTTGACGGTCGGGGCTATTATCTGCGCCAATTCCGTGATATGAAGGAATCCATCGATGCTACCCGCCTGGATCTGGAAAGTCTAAGCGTCTATGCCGAAATCTGCAGTTTTCTTTTGGCCATGGCACATTTCCAAAGTCCAACAGCACCACGAATTGCTGGCTATCTGCGCAAGCAAAAACAATTGGACGAGGGCTTAGCCAACTGGGCGATTAAATATAGCGAACAGGTTGATCAAGATTATCAACGCTTCTTAGCCTATCTGGCTCAATAAATATTTCAAAAACACCTCATTTGGCAAATGACCAAACGAGGTGTTTTTAGTTTTCAGATATAGTTAGACTGCTGGACTGGCCGTTTTTTTCATCCGACGCCGAACCAAGAAATACATCGCAATCAAAATCAGCAGTGCGACTACCACCCCGCTGCAGCGCTTGAAGTCGGCATTGAACAGCGCATCACCACCAAATGCATACAAAAAGGAGGTCGGCAGCATCCCACCAGCAATCATCAGCAGAAAATGCCAACGATCAAGCTTCATTCTAACTCCGGCATAATCGACCAAAACACTGGGAATTACGGGAATCATATAGCCGATTGTCAAACCAATCAAGGGGTGGCGCTGGTCGGTCAGTGCCGTCAGCAGGCGACTGGTTTTAATTTTTTTCGAAACGTCGATATGCTTGATCAGCCACACCACCAGACAGCTGCCCAAAATGTTGCCGGTCCAGTTCATCAAAAAACCGGTCAATGGTCCATAGCATAATCCCGCCAGAATGCAGAGCAGCGAATTGGACATACCAGGAATTGCGTTTAAAAGTCCAATCACAATAGTCAATAAGACAATATCAGCGGCCCCATGCGATCGGATCAGTCGCATCAACTGGTGACGATGCGCCGTGGTTGGATCAAGCACCAGCATCAGTTCATGGCGAAAATCCCAAACCAGCATTGCCAGCCCTAGAATTGCCAGGACGCCACCGATGATTAAGATAATTCTGCGTTTTTTCATTAAAATCTCCCCTAAATCAAAACGACCCTTGTCTAACAATTCAGCTAGGCAAGGATCGCACAATAGGTGTGTATATAGCTATACGGACCTATTTTAAGCAACTTTACGGCTCAGCGCAACTAAATTCATCAATCTGCCTATTATTTGGGCCATATGCATCATTTTAGCTCGTTCTTTTAAGCATCATTTTACTTCCCTAAATTTCAAGAATAAGTTAGCCACTGGACTCAAATAAATAATACTGACCAATTGATTATTGGTTGATGGAG
>NZ_CANCWQ010000043.1:0-8659 GCF_947381555.1 Limosilactobacillus pulli | reverse complement strand
GTTTAGCAACACCATTAAAGACCTTTATGGGTTTTTCTGTCCACTTAAATGTTCAACTTAAATTTTACAATCTGCCAAACATAAATCAATATTAAAATAATCAGTCAGTGGATGATTTGCCGAACCAAGATGTTCCACGTGAAACCTAATCGAATTAATTTGCTCTGAAAGGCGACAGATAAGTATCTTTCGGCGTATAATTGAGTTTGCTGTAATCGTGAAAAATTCGCGTAAATAAAAGATGAAAAGGAGAACATCGTGACCAATCAAGTAATTGAATTTCGGCATGTCAGTAAGCAGTATGATGATAACCTTGTGCTGCGCGACATCAACTTTACGATTGAGGCCGGTAAGTTCTACACGCTGCTAGGCCCTTCAGGATCAGGAAAGACTACGATCCTGCGAATTATTGCTGGTTTTGACGATGCTACCAGTGGCGACGTTATTTTTGACGGCCAGCGAATCAATGATATTCCTGCTAATCAACGACAAGTAAACACGGTCTTTCAAGACTATGCGCTTTTTCCACATATGAACGTTGCTGAAAACGTAGCGTTTGGCTTGAAAATCAAGCGGATCCCCAAAGAAGAGATTGCCAAGCGGGTACAGGATGCTTTGCATATGGTGCAGCTGGACGGCTATGGCGAACGTGAAATCACGGAAATGTCTGGTGGTCAGCGGCAACGGGTTGCAATTGCCCGTGCGATCGTTAATCGTCCGAAAGTGCTGCTTTTGGATGAGGCGCTCTCTGCCCTTGACCATAAGCTGCGGGTGGAGATGCAGGCTGAACTACGGGCTTTGCAGCGCCGTTTGGGAATCACTTTTATCTTTGTCACGCACGATCAAGGCGAGGCATTGGCAATGAGCGACCAGATTTTTATTATCAATGATGGTATGATTCAGCAGAGCGGCACGCCGGTTGATATCTACGATGAGCCGTTGAATCATTTTGTGGCTGATTTTATTGGCGAGAGCAATATTGTCCCAGGTATCATGAAGAAAGACTTTTTGGTCAATATCAATGGTCATGATTTCGAATGCGTTGATGCCGGTATGAAGCCGAATGAAAAGGTTGAAGCCGTCTTGCGCCCTGAAGATCTGGACATTACGACCGTTGATCAAGGAAAATTGGTTGCAACGGTTGATACGCAGCTGTTTCGGGGAGTTGACTATCAAATCATGGTTCATGATGAAGAGGGGCACGAATGGAAGATCAATTCGATTCATAAGACGAAAGTGGGTGAAAAAGTCGGTATCACGTTTGATCCCGAAGACATCCACATCATGCGCTATCATGAAACCGAAGCAGCCTTTGATGCACGGTTGGACAGCTATGAAGGCGACGATGAGGAGGGTGAACGTTGAAACAGCAAAAATTCTGGTTTGTCGTTCCCTATACATTGTGGATCGTACTGTTTGTCGCGGCGCCATTGGTCTTGATCCTGTACCAATCCTTTTTTAACATCAACGGTCAATTTACGTTTGGCAACTATCAGAACTACCTAACCTCCAACGTTTATTTAAGGATGACGTTCAATTCGGTCTGGTATGCTTTTTTGATCACGCTGATCACGCTTTTAATCAGCTATCCGGCAGCGTATGTGATCAACCGGTTACCGAATCGTCAGTTTTGGCTGCTGCTGGTCATTTTGCCGACCTGGATCAACCTGCTGCTAAAGACCTATGCCTTTATCGGACTGTTTAGTCAAAACGGTTCGATCAATCAGTTTTTGCGGTTTGTCGGTCTTGGTAGCCACCAGATTCTGTTTACTGATGCCAGCTTTATTTTTGTCGCGGCCTACATTGAGATTCCGTTTATGATTCTACCAGTCTTTAACTCGCTGGCCGAGATTGATTCTTCATTAATCAATGCTAGTCGTGACTTAGGAGCCAGCTCCTGGCAGACTTTTTTGCATGTTGAGCTGCCATTGACGATGCCAGGGGTCAAGGCTGGGGTGCAGGCGGTCTTTATTCCATCGCTTTCTCTGTTTATGATTACGCGCCTGATTGGCGGTAATCGTGTCATTACTTTGGGGACGGCAATTGAGGAACATTTCTTGACGACGCAGAACTGGGGCATGGGTTCAACGATCGGTGTCGTGCTGATTATTGCCATGTTCATTGTAATGTTTGCGACTGGAGATCGGCAAAAGAAAAAAGGGGGTCGTGCTAAATGAAACATAAAATCAACTGGGGTGCGATCTATTTAGTAATCGTTTTTATTATTTTATATTTGCCGATTCTTTATTTGGTTGGCTTTTCATTTAGTTCCGGCAAAACGATGGAAAAGTATCAAGGATTTTCATGGACGCACTATCAGACGCTGTTTGAAGATACGCGAATGATTACCATTGTGATCAATACGCTGATCGTTGCCTTGTTGTCAGCGCTTTTAGCAACGATTATCGGAACGATGGGGGCGCTGGCCATTAAACGAACCAAGAATGCCATGCGGAACACACTGCTTTCATTTAATAATGTTTTGATGGTTTCGCCAGACGTTATTATCGGGGCCAGTTTCTTGATCCTGTTTACGGTGATTGGCATGAAGCTCGGCTTTTGGTCGGTTTTGCTCAGTCATATCGCTTTTTCGATCCCAATCGTGGTCTTGATGGTACTGCCAAAAATTGATGAGCTGTCGCCAACGCTTTTAGATGCAGCTGCTGATTTAGGCGCCAGTCCATGGCAGTCGCTGACCCAAGTAATGCTGCCCGCGATTGCTCCGGGGATCATGTCAGGCTACTTTATGTCTTTTACCTACTCGCTGGATGATTTTGCGGTAACCTTTTTCGTAACTGGCAATGGCTTTTCAACATTATCAGTTGAAATCTATTCAAGAGCGCGCCAAGGGATTGATCTGGAAATCAACGCGCTTTCGACTTTGATGTTCTTGGTATCATTGGCATTGGTGATTGGTTATTACTTTATCAGCAAGCATGGCGGTAGCCGCAAAAATCAGATCGTAACGATTAAAGAAGGTGACGTCCAATGAAAAAACTGCTTAGCTTTACCATTGGCATCCTGCTTTTATGCGGTGCGCTGTTTGGCTGCAACAAGCTGCTGAATCAAAAATCAGGCAATAGTGGCAGCAAGACTTTGACGATCTATAATTGGGGAGATTATATCGATCCGGCACTGATTACCAAATTCGAGCATGAGACCGGCTATCATGTTGATTACGAAACGTTTGACAGCAATGAGGCGATGCTGACCAAGATTCGCCAGGGTGGTACGCATTATGACATTGCCGTTCCAAGTGAATACACCATTCAGCGGATGAAAAAAGAACATCTGTTAGAGCCGATCGATCATCGTAAGTTGCCGAACCTTAAATATATCGATCCGCAGTTTTTAAATCTGTCGTTCGACCGGCATAATCGCTATTCGATTCCATATTTTTGGGGAACTTTGGGAATCGTTTATAACGATCAAAAGGTCAGCAAAAAAGATGTCTCACATTGGCGACAACTCTGGTCACCAAAACTCAAAGACAATATCATGATGATCGACAGTGCTCGTGACGCTATGGCTGTCGCACTGATTACGCAGCATCATTCGGTTAATACGACCAATACCAAGGAGCTGCATCAAGCTGCCAATAAGCTTGATCAGTTGACGCCCAATATCAAAGCCGTAATTGCCGATGAAATGAAGATGTATATGGAGCAAAATGAGGCTGCTGTGGGAATTACCTACTCCGGTGAAGCCAGTGAGATGATGAGCGTCAACTCTCATCTGCATTACGTTGTGCCTAGCGAAGGCAGCAACATCTGGTTTGACAACATGGTAATTCCAAAGACAGCCAAGAACAAAAAAGCTGCCTATGCTTTCTTAAACTTTATGCTGGATCCTAAAAATGCCGCACAAAATGCAGAGTATATTGGCTATGCTACACCAAACAAGGCCGCTAAGAAGTACTTGCCAAAGAGCGTTACCAGCAATCAGGCTTTCTATCCGCCAAAACAGACGATGAAGCATCTGCAGGTATATCATGATCTACCATTAAAAGATATTGGCATCTATAATGATCTGTTTTTGGAATTTAAGATGTTTAAGAAGTAACTAAAAAAGCTGATCGAAAATTTTCGATCAGCTTTTTGATTGATGATTATTCTTCAGTAGCCAGCTTACTGTGACGATAGCCATAGCCAAAGTAAAGCACCAAACCAATCAAGAACCAGATGCCCGCTCCAATCCAGGTATCAAGAGAAAGAAATGACATCATAAACAGGCAGGCACAGCCAGAAATGATTGGCAAGACAGGGAACCAAGGAACGCGGAAGCCGCCTTGATTACCGATGTCCTTACGCTTGCGCAGTGGGATGATTCCAAACGAAACCAGCGTAAATGCCAACAGCGTCCCGATATTAACCAGATCAGTCAGGCGATCCAGGGAAACCAGTCCCCCCATGACGGCAATAACCGCTGCTACGATCCAAAGCGAGATCTTTGGCGTGCTGGTCTTGTCATCCAGCTTGTTTAAAAATGATGGCAAGAGACCGTCACGACTGATAGAGTAGATTAAGCGTGAAGATGAGTAGATCATGGTAAACATCATAGTGGCCATCCCAATCAAGGCCCCGATTGAAAGCAGAGCAGCCAGCCAGTTTTGGTGAACGGCCTGCAGTGCAAAGGCAACTGGATTGGCAACGTCAAGTTTGGTGTATTTAACCATCCCCGTCAAGACGATTGAAACACCCATATAGAGTACCGCCGCAACTAACAGTGTGCCGATGATCCCAATAGGCATGTTCTTTTGGGGATTTTTAACTTCGGCAGCCGAACTTGAGATACAGTCAAAGCCCAAGAAGGCAAAGAAAACTGTCGTGGCCCCCTTGAAGACCCCATGCATGCCGTATGGAAGGAATGGCTGGTAGTTGGCTTTCTTGATGAAGAAGGCGCCAACCACGATAAAGGCAACGATAATTGCAATCTTGATCGCGATGGCAATGTTATTGACGCGTACTGATGAAGTCATCCCAAATGAAAGCATCCAAGTAATCAGCAAGACAATGATGATCGCCACAATGTTGACGTAGGTACCATGCGTTGGGTCAAAAGGACCGGACAAAGCCTTGGGAATATTGATTCCGCAGCTGGCCAGCAGCGAATTGAAGTAGGCCGCCCAACCAGTTGAAACCGAGGCTACGGCCAGCATGTATTCCAATACCAGCGCCCAGCCCATAATCCAGCCGATAAATTCACCGTAGACCACGTTACCGTAAGAATAGGCACTCCCAGCAACCGGCATGGCTGAAGAAAACTCGGCATAGCACATTCCCGCTAATGCACAGACGACGGCTGCCGCCAGAAACGACAGTGAAACGCCTGGACCTGCGTCATTAGCTGCTACGGTCCCAGGTAAAATAAAAATACCTGTCCCAATGACCGCACCAATCCCCATTGCCATTAAATCGCCGGCTGATAGCGATTTGACGAATTTATTGTCGGCTTTGAGGTAGCGAGAGAGGCTTTCTTTACGAAAAAGATTTAAACTCATCCGTCCTTAACCACCTTTGTTATAATATCAAATAGCTTAATAAATTTAAGTGACAGCTTATCATAGGCAAAAATAATGAGCAACAATTGCAGAACAATAAATGGATTTGCCGAACAAAATAAGCCATAATGACATTAATAATCATAATGTCATAATAATTAAAAGTCAATTAGAAAAATATTAAGGAGGAGCTTGAAATGGCGATTGAAACGACTGCAGGTGCCGTAGTCTATCGGAAAAATGCACAAGGAATCGAATATTTACTGTTGCAAAGTACAAACGAAGGCAATTTTTGGGGATTTCCAAAGGGTCACGTTGAAGGCAATGAAACGCTTCTAGAAACGGCTCAGCGAGAAATCAGAGAAGAGACCAGTCTGGTACTGCCAATTGATACCAGCTTTTCCGTTTATACTGAATACGACCTTCCCAATGGCAATCGCAAGCATATGACGCTGTACACTGCTGAATTACCTGAAGATGAGGATCTGCATCTGCAGGCAGAAGAGATCAAGAACGCCGGTTGGTTTGACTACCAAGATGCCCGGCAGCGTCTGACGTACGATAATCTAAAAGAGCTGTTGGATCAGGTCAACGCTCATCTGACACAGGCATAATGGATCAGCACAAGGTTTTTGTAATCACCGGAGCGGCCGGTACCGGTAAAACAACGGTAGCCAACTATCTGAGAGAAAAGTATGATATGGCCAAAGTAGTTACGCATACGACGCGATTGCCACGAGCCAATGAAAAAGATGGGATCGACTATTATTTTGAAACTCGTGACTCAATAAACAAGCGGCATTTATTGGAACAAGTTGAATATGATCATCATCTGTATGGATCATCAATTGAAGGATTGAAAAAGGGCTGGGAACGACACCGCTTCGACGTAATCGTTCTCGATACCCAAGGAGCATTGACCTATCGTGATAAACTGGGTGATCAGGCGGTAGTGATCTTTTTGACGGTTAGCCGGCCACAGCAGCTTTTTAAACGGCTGCATAATCGCGGTGATCATCCGGCTGCAATTGAATCACGGGTCAACAGCTGTGAGTATCTGCGTGATCTGTCATTGCCCAAGGAACTGGATGGACAGGCGATTGAGATTGTCAATGATGACTGGTCGCAAACACAGCAAAGGCTGGATCAGCTGCTTAAGCATTACATTTGATCGTGAGTATGTTAAAATTATAGTTTCAAAAAGGACGGATGAAAAAATGACGGATCCTAAAGCACAGGCTATGGCAGTCTTGCAAAAAAATCATCTGCGCGTTACCAAGCAGCGAAAAACGCTGATTGATTTTTTGGTTGCCTATCCGGATCGCTACGTCAGTGTTACCGAGATCGATAAGCATATGCGCCAGTTTTATCCAGGCGTCAGCCATAATACGGTTTATCGTAATCTGGAAGAGTTTCAAGAAATTGGACTGGTTGAGCTGAGCTCGCAGACAGGTGGCATGGTGGTTAAATACCGCTGCGATGAGTCGCATCATCATCACTTTATTTGCCAGCGTTGTGGACGCGTTCAAGAGATTCAGTTTCCGCCGATTGATTGGGATTTTTTGACTCAGCAATTGCCTGGTGCTAAGGTCACAGGACACAGTTTTGAACTGTATGGCCTGTGTGCTCAGTGTCGTCAACTGTCTTCGCATTAAATTCATCAATTCTTATTTTTTTCGCAAACTCTCACTGGCAATTTTTGCGCTAAGATAGAGAGCAGACGACAAAAGGAGAGAGAAGTAATGAAAACACCACCGTTTGTGACGCCATTTGCACTGGTATCGCTGGTACTGGCGTTAGGTGCTACCAACGTGGTGGTCAACAAAACCACCAATACCAGTGAAGGGGCCAAGATTGTCAGCACCTCATCGACTAGTCAGAGTACCAGCCAAAAAGATGACCAAGACAGCAGTCATAGCAGTGATCGCAAGAAGCCAAGCAGTGAAAGTGATTCTGACGTCCAAAGCAGCCGGACCAGCAGCGCTGATGAGGAATCAACGACCAAGACCTCATCAGCTAAAACAACCGACAATAATACGGATAATGGTACTACTGCTGGCGCTGGTACTACCAGCTCGTCAACCAATACCACCAGTCAGACTACCGGTACGACAACCAACAGTACGACTGGTACCAATTCAACGGCTAATAATACGACAACCAACACGACGACAACCACGACTGACGCCAATCAATAAGGGGGATCGCGACAGTGCTTAGTTTTTTAGACATGATCAACCATTGGCTGGGATATTTTAATATCAATGCCAAGCTGAAGAATCGCATCTACATCGTTATTGCCTTTTTAGGTGATCTGTATCTAATCTATGTCACAACGCGGCTGTTGATGAATCAAGCATGGGTACGAGGAATGCTTTATTGTCTGGCTGTAATCCTGATTACCTATTGCCTTTATATCAACGCAGTCTACTACTACCTTGACCGCAATTCCCGGTTTGACTTTTTGTCGCCATGGCTCTCAAAGATTACTGGGGTCGTTCCTACCGCCGATGATGTCAAGCCCAAGCGTGACATGCGTGCAGTCAATAATGCATCAAACGGCTACTTTACCAATCAAGATATCATCCCGGCTCAAGTTGAGGTTGATGCTCATGAGCAGCACAACTTACAGCGAGTCGTTGAGCAGCTGTTGGATGATGGTATCTTTACGGCTGACTATGATGGTCTTACTGATAGCCAGATCGTCAACGAAACGGCAGCGGGCGAGCCAGTCTATGCCTTGGATTCTCAACAGACGCCGCCTTACTTTGAACTGTATCATGATAAGCATCTGCGGCGGATTGAAATCTATATGGGGCTGAATCAGATGGAAAAACTGGCAGTTGGTCACATTGCCAAGGTCGGTTTGACAGATATTCATACTGCTCACGAGCAATACGAGCTCTATTTAGCCAACCTGTTTGTGACGGGCGGTCCCCATAAGATTGCCGGGCGCAATGGCTCAACGATCTTAATGGATGGCCAATATGGCTTGGTTGCCAATGTTGCCTATCGCGATCGAGAAAAACGCTAAAAAAAGCTGTTGATTAGTCATGCTAACTGACCCGTACCCCCAAAGTTGGAAATAGGCACTATTGCCTGTCAAGTATACAGTTTAAATAGAAAAATTATTTATGCGGCTTGAGCGCGGAACTTTTC